>NZ_JAQJDA010000040.1:0-14359 GCF_028617175.1 Halococcus sp. PRR34
TTTTCGCCGAGTTCGATATCGATCTCCTCGTCGAGAGTGTTGACGAGAAAGTTAAGCACCTGCTCTTCGGTGAGTTCGTTGGCTGCTTGGTCCGGCTGCATCAACCGACCAAGCAGCCCGTTCGCCTAACCCGCTTTGTGAACTACTGAGGTTGGGTCCACTGGTAAATTCATATCCCTATCTAACAACGGTTTCACCTCAATCAGTATCTAATAAACCGGATACCAGCAGAGCCAATCGGAACCGTATGCATTGAGACAGCCAGTCTCAACTACTGGCTGCCATCGGCGTCGACAGGGGCATCGTGACGATTACCACCCTCCACATCAGTCGCATCAGGCTCAGGCTCATCGAATTCAAGCGCGTCCGCGACTGGGCTCGGCAGATCGGGACGCGGGGCCGCCTCATGGCGTTTGATCTTCTCGGTTTTCCGCGTCTGATCATAGAGAGCACGAGCGACCGGCAGTCCGCGCAGGTACTTGTAATCGTACAAGATTTGGACGCCGTGCTCAGTGAACCCGTAGAACTGTGCGGGAAGATCACGCTTCCCCGTGCTCGGCTCGTAGGTGTATTGAGCCACGAGCCCCGCCTCAATCAGGTTCTCCAGCTGGTCCTTGAGGGCAGCCTGACTTTTTCCAGTCATATACTCGAGTTCGGCGAGCGAAACCAGATGCTCGGGGTGGCCGAGGATCTCCTGAATAGTGAGATGGCGTGTCTCTTGGGAGAGTAGATCGAAAATCCGTCGCTGCTCTGCGAACGGCCCACCAGCGTCCTTGGTGTCGGCTTCACTCATATACATCCATAAGAAGTGCATCGGTATAACAGTTCGGGCAAAGCAAATCGGTATATATGCTAAAACCCAAAGTAGTTCGAAGGCTATAAGCCACCGCCGAAACACGACAAAGTAATGGATACATCGGCTCCACCGCCAGATGCGACCGAAATCATGGCACTCGTTCGCGACGCTCTCGGTGATATCGAACTCGAACCCGCAGAAAAACGCGAGATCTGGTCCTTCGTTCAGCGCGAACTCCCGTACCTTCGGAGCCAGCGCACCTCGTATTTCATCCTCGGGAGCTACCGTGATCCGTACCTTCGACGACTCCGGATCGTCCAGCACGAACTCACCAAGCGAGTGGGAGCGTATCCGTTCGTCCTCGGCGATCTTGACGAGATATCGACAGACCGTCTCCCCATGTTCGATGTCATGTTCACTCTCCTAGCGGCTTACACTGACTACATCGTTGGCGTCTATGAGAAAGAAAGTGGAGGTGAAGCCCCCGAATTGGGCGAAATCGATGACGCGCCGTATTTCGCGAAAACACATGTCCTCCCACGTGACTATACGTGGTTTGCCGAGTCAAATATCGCCTCGCGCACGAACCTTCTCGATGCTGCCCTACGAATCCATTTCAGAGACGATCTCGAAGACCACGAAAAGCAAGACGAGCTTGACGCACTCCTCACTCGTGCTCAGGAGGTCGGCGTCAGTGTTACCGACCAAGAGATCGAAGATGCCATCCAAGAACGCGAAGACGATGGGACAGAACCCACGACGTACAGCTGGGTTCACACGAACAAATTCCGCTTGTTCGAACTCCATGACCGCTGCTATCCGTGGACGACCGAAAACGACCTCCGAACTGCCGTCGAGAACCTCCCCTCGCCAACACCCCGACCGACATGGGAGAAGTGAGTAAACCGTATTGCAGTCACCGAAGGCTCTCGATAAACACGATATCCGGACACTACTTGCGGTGTCTGGTAACCATCTCGTTTCATGAACACCCCTAGTGACGAGAGCCGCTACTGCCCTGTCTGGGGACGATACACCTTCGCGGCTCGACGGGTGCTGTGTCCCTCTGAGGCTCGCCAATTGCTGTGACAGCATTGAGGAGACGGCCAGCAGCGCGATCACCGATAGGGATCCTAATTCAAGGATGACCGATCCAGCCACAGATTGGTTGAGGAACTCGTCTTCCCTACGCTACACACGTCCGTTCTCTCGATTCAAACGTTGGAATTTATACCAGAATTCGGATTGAGCCGGCGACAGGGGCTTACGCATGAACTGTTGTAGAATCATATGGAGCGTCCTACCCGCCAGCGCGAGCGCAACACCGAAACCGAGGAGCTAGCGCAGGAAACGGAGGACGAACAAGCCTGTCCCGAGTGTGAGTCGGCCAGTCTCATCAAAAGTGCCGATCAAGGCGAACTTGTCTGTGAGGACTGTGGCCTAATTCTTGAGGACGATAACATCGACCGAGGTCCTGAATGGCGAGCATTCAACCACGCAGAACGCCAGAGCAAGTCCCGCGTTGGCGCGCCGACCACCCAGACAATGCACGACAAGGGACTCACTACTCAGATCGGATGGCAAGACAAAGACGCCTATGGCCGGTCTCTGTCCTCCGAAAAACGGACACAGATGAACCGTCTCCGAAAGTGGCAAGAGCGGGTTCGAACCAAAGACGCCGGTGAACGCAATCTCCAGTTTGCACTCAGTGAAACCGACCGGATGGCGAGTGCGCTTGGTGTGCCCCGTTCGGTTCGAGAGGTCGCCTCGGTCATCTATCGGCGTGCGCTCTCCGAAGATCTGATTCGCGGACGCTCCATCGAGGCCGTCGCCACGGGTGCTCTCTATGCTGCCTGTCGCAAAGAAGGGATCCCCCGCAGCTTGGAGGAAGTCACTCATGTCGCTCGCGTCGAGCAGAAAGAGATCGGCCGGACCTACCGCTATATTGCCCGCGAACTCGAACTCGGAATGCGACCGGTCGATCCACAGAAGTATGTTCCCCGGTTTTGTTCCAGCCTTGGTCTAAGTGAGGAAGTCCAATCCAAAGCTAAGGAGGTCATTGAAGCCAGCGCAGCAGAGGGGCTCCTCTCGGGAAAGTCGCCGACTGGGTACGCTGCGGCTGCAATCTACGCTGCCTCATTGCTCTGTAATGAGAAGAAGACTCAGCGCGAAGTCGCCGACGTTGCACAGGTGACTACAGTCACAATCCGGAATCGGTATCAGGAACAGATCGAAGCAATGGGCATTCACTAGGCGACTACAACGTGAAGCCGAACACTAGCCAACGGCCCACGCCGATACTCTATAGTTGAATCCAGCTACAGTCACTCGACCGATTGGGGGAACCGTTGTGGATTCTCGATCCCCATCCCTCCCGAGAGGTCGACTTGCGGGTAGGGGATGTCGATGCCAGCCTCGTCAAAGCGCTGCTTAACGTTAGTCACGTACTCACCGCGGGTTTCCAGGAAATCTGCACGATTAGGATCCGCGATCCAGAAACGCGAGGTGAGCCCAACGTAGGAATCGGCGAGTGCACCGTCAGTGCTCATTCGCACCGTAGGAGCTGGATCGTCGAGGATGTCCGGGTGGTTTTCGGCTTCCTCGATGATGATGTCGGTCGCTGTCTCGATGTCGTCGTCGTAGCCGATACCGAAGGTGAACTGGAGGCGGAGTTCGTCTTTCTCGACTGGGTTTTTGATGACGCCTCCTGTGAGCACCGAGTTCGGCACGGTGAGGAGTTCGTTGTCGAACGTGCGTACTCGGGTGACTCGAAAGGAGATATCCTCAACGGTGCCGGCGTACGATCCACCATCCCATTCGATCCAATCGCCGATTCGGAATGGCCGATCCGTGTAGATGAACACCCCGGCGACGAAGTTCGAAAGGGTATCCTGGAGCGCGAAACCGATCGCGAGCGTCGCAGCGGCTCCAATCGCTGCCAGAGAGGTGAGCAATCCCGTATAGCCAGCGACTCGAAACGCGATACCGATGCTGACGAATGTGACCAACAGCTTCGTCAGACGGAGCAATGGTTTCTTTTCGTGGGCATCGAGTCCGCGACGGTTCAACAACCGACTGACGAACGGAACCACGAACGCCCGCCCGAGTGAATAGAGCACGAACACTGCGATGACGAACGTGATCATCGCACCGAGTATCTTGTAGTAGGGAATATTCAGACTATGAAGGAACTCCCCAACTGGACCGACTTTCGGATTCGAGATGACCTCGGAGACGTTTGCTCCTGTCCCGTTTGGGGTCTGTGTTCCCGATTGCAAGAACCACGCTGATAGACGAGGATTCATCGGGCGTGTATTGCTGCGTTACCGCATTGTTCGAGTGGTTCGTGGTCGCTGGACTGGTCGGGAGACATCATACTTCCGAGTCCAATGGTTGGTTTTGCCGATCTGAAATGCGCCCTCGACACCGCTGGCACGTTCGATCGTTCGTCCGTCGTCACGGTCGGGCATCGTTCCTCAGTGTACCTAAAGACGTCCTTATGAGGACGAAACCCCCTCAGTCTTCGTCCAAATATTGTACGTTTCCTCGTCGATCTCTCGCTCTACCTTGTCGATGCGCTCTTCCAGCGCATCGACGCGCATCTCCTCGTTATCGAAGGTCACCTGCCGGTTGCTCCGCAGTGGTCCGATCCAGTCCTTGCCGTAGGATTCGACGTGCTTGATCAGGTTTGAATCGTGGGCAAACCACGAATCGAAGAGGAAGGTGTCCGCAGGCACACCTACCTCTTCTTCGAGTTCCGTGATCATCTCTCGAGCGAGATCGTACTTCGTCTCGTTCTCGTCGTCCTGGTCTTCGTCGTCGGCTTTCTCGTACTGGCGAAACACGAGCGGATAGGACGTTTTGCCGTCGGTGTAGAACGCGTAGACGAGGTCCTGTCCCCAGACGGGTTCTCCTTCGGTGTGATCGTAATACTCTCCAGCACCGGGAAGTTCCTTCCCGGTTCGCTGAAACACCGAATCGTCGATGACGATGTAGCCATCCTGTGACCAGCGTGTTTCACCGTGTTTTTGCAGTTCCTCTAATCGCTCGTGGTTGAGCTGATCTTCGTCCCAATCGTACTCAGTGATGAACTTGTTGAGCGCTCGCTCGCCCTGAGCAGGCAGAACTTCTCGTGCGATCCCGGTCACGGTCTTGCTGCGGGCCGCAGCAAGACCTGTCACGTACGTTTTGGCGTGATGGGTCTGGTGATACGACAGTGAGTCGAACAAACGCTCTGAACGTGGCTGTCGAAGCGGACTGTGTAACGCGAGCGCCGAGACGACAAAGACGCCCCATAGGACTGGAAGCCGAGAGGTTGGTGGGGTTACCCCCGGTAGCCCTCACCCTCGATCGGGCCGCTGAACACGCCGTAGAGGAACCTGAAGTACCACAGTACCAGCAGCAGCACCGGGAACCCGAGGACGGTCACGAGATTCAGCGCCAGTGGCGACACGACCGCTTCCCTAACCAGCAGCTCGGTCGGCGGATAGATCGTCGGGTACAGCAGAACTGCGACCAAGACCGTCAACAGTGTGGGGAGCGCCAGCGCGCTCGCCAGCCAGGCCCGGTACTGGCCGCGTCTGGCCAGCACGCTCCCGCCCAGCCCCACGGCGACCGAGAGGGCGACGACGGCAGCTACGGGAAGCGAGAGCACCGTGTCGGCAGCGCCGCCCGCATCGGTCAGGACAACCGTTCCCAGCAGCACGACCACCCCGCCGAGGTACGTCAGTGTCGCACCGATGCCGTACGCACGCAGTTCCGACGCCAGACCGGGTTCGGTTTTGGCCGCGAGGAACGCCGCACCCGTGACGACAGAGACAGCGACCAGGCCGACACCAGTCAGCACCACTGGCAGCGTCGCCCCGCCGAACAGCCAGCGGCCGGCGAGCATCCCGAATAGCAGCGGCGCGAACACGCTGCCGCCGACGAAGGCGTAGTCGGCGTAGCGCTTCCACCATTCGTCGTCGCGCTGCTCACGAAGTTCCGGGCCGAGTCCGCGAAACACCAACGCGAGGACGAACCCGATTACGAGCAAATAGTTGTCCGCGAGGAGCCGGGAGTATACCCGCGGGAACGCCGCCAGTAGCATCGTCCCGAAGGCGACGAGCCACACCTCGTTGGCATCCCAGACCGGGCCGAACGCCGACAGGAACGTCTCCCGCTCGTGTTCGTCCGTCCGGGTCGCGTACAGCATTCCGATGCCGAAGTCGAATCCGTCGAGGACGACGTACATCCCCAGTGCGAACAGCACGGCACCAAACCATATCTCCGGCAGCCACTCGACGAGGTAGGCGTCGACGGGCAACAATGGGTCAGTCATCGTCGCTCACCCCCGGGATCGGACCGTGCCAGCGGCCCTCACTCGACTCTCCGACACCGAGCGCCTGGAGTTCTTCCCGGACCAGCCACTTCAGGACGTACAGGGCTGTCAACACCAACCCAACGTAGACGACGACGAACCCGACTAGGGTCAGTGTCGCTTCCGTCCCGGTCAGTGTCGAGGAGACCGCCTCGCTGGTCCTGAGTTCGCCCTGGATGACCCACGGCTGGCGGCCGATCTCAGTGACGTACCAGCCGGTGAGTAACGCGGCGTAGCCGAGTGGCGATGCAGCAATCATCGCCCTCAGGTAGCGTGTGCTGTCAGATAGCCGTCCACGGTACGTGAGGTAACCCCCCCACAGCGCCAGCCCGATAAACAGGAACCCGAGCCCGACCATGAAGCGGAATGACCAGAACACGAGTGCTACGGGAGGGTTCTCCTCGTACTCATTCAGTCCGATGACCTCGGCGTCAAAGTCCCCGCCACTAGCGAGGAATGACCCGACCGCGGGGAGGCTTACGGTGACGAGGTTCTCGGCGCGCGGGTCGGTAAGTGCCTCGAGGGACCTCGGAAACGCGAGTAGGTGCAGGTCGGCCTGTCCCGTCTCGTAGTGAGCCTCCATCGCGGCGAACTTCTGTGGCTGGGTATCCTCGACGTGACGGCCGTAGGCGTCGCCGTGGACCGCCTGAAACGGTGCGGAGACGATCAGGAGTACGACAGCCAGCTTGAGTGCGGTGTTCCATACTTCCGTGTCGGGCTTTTTCCAGACGATGTACGCCGAGACGCCAGCGACCAGCAGTGCGACCGAAATCACCGACGCGTTCATCATGTGGACGTACATCCAGGGCATTCGTGGGGTGAGGAACGCGGCAAACGGGTCGGTTAGTTTGGCGACCTCCATCCCGTTGCGGGTGACCATCTCGTAGCCCCGTGGGGTCTGCATCCAGGCGTTGACGATCAGAATCCAGAACCCCGACAGCCAAGCGCCGAAGCCGACGAGTACCGACGAGATGAGATACGTTCGGTCCCCGACGCGGTCGCGGCCGTACAGCAATACGCCGAGGAAGACGGCCTCCAGAAAGAACGCCATCTTCGCTTCGAAGGCCAGCGGGCCGCCGATCAGTTCACCGGCCACCTCGGCGAACTGCGGGAAGTTCGTGCCGAACTGGAAGCTCATCGGAATCCCGGTGACAGTACCCATCACGAAGCCAGCGGCGAACACCTTCACCCAGAACGAACGCAATCGCGCATAACGCTGTTCGCTCGTCCGCACGTCTTTCCAAGTGAAGTAGATGATAAATGGCGCGAGCCCGATCGAGAGGGACGCGAAGATGATGTGGACGGAGATCGTCCATCCGAACTGCATTCGGCTCGCGAGCTCCGGAGAGAGGAAAGCCACCCACCCCGGGTCAACGGCACTCAGCAGTGTAATTAGACTCATACACTGGCCCCGTTCCTCGGATCTCGGTTCATGAGTATCCGTTAGGTGCGGTTGTGAGTCAATCGTCGGTGGATTCCCAATAGGTGAGAACAGCTTCAAGAACGGCGACAGCATTGCGCCTTGGGGGGATTCTCAGAAGCTGGGAATCCCCCGATCGGTCATACTACTAGCCCGACCATCTTTGATAGAGAGACTCACTCGATCAAGAGTAGCTCAACCGATTCAACTCCGCTGCCAGAATTATGAACGAGATGAGCACCAGACCACACGAACGTCGTCGGGGTCCCGACACACAGTCTGCCGGATCCGAAGGGCGATCACGCTCGGCCTGTCCCGAGTGTAGCGGGCGGATTGTCGATGATGCAGAGCACGGCGAAGCAGTCTGTGACGAGTGCGGCTTAGTGCTCTCGGAAGATGCCCTCGATCGTGGGCCGGAGTGGCGCAATTTCGATGACGAGGAAACAGCAGATCGGAGTCGCGTAGGAGCACCGACCACTCGCCTCAAACATGACAAGGGACTCAGTACAACCATTGGCTGGCAAGACAAGGACGCATACGGCCACCAGCTGACTCCTCAGAAGCGGGCACAACTACAGCGTCTCCGCACGTGGGACGAGCGCTTTCGGACCAAGAACGCTCAGGAACGGACTCTCAAGCAGGGACTCGGAGAGATCAACCGGATGGCCAGTGCTCTCGGACTTTCCGAACCCTGCACTGAGATTGCTGGCGTACTTTACAAGCGAGCGGTCGAAGAAGATCTCCTTCCGGGTCGATCTATCGAGGGGATGGCGACCGCATGTCTGTATGCCGCGGCTCGTCAGCACGGGACACCTCGAACGCTGGTCGAGTTCACCACGGTGAGTCGCGTTGAAAAAACCCCAGTCCAGCGCACGTACCGCTATGTATCCCGAGAGCTCGGTCTCAAAGTCGAACCGGCTGATCCGTTACAGTACGTTCGCCAGTTCGCGTCCACCCTCGAGGTAAGTGACGAAGCTGAGCGTGTCGCACGCGATCTCTTAGAAACGATGAAAGCCGAGGGAAAGCACAGTGGGAAGAGCCCAGCAGGGCTCGCCGCTGCGGCTCTGTACGCGGCAACGCACCTCACTAACGAAGGACTCACACAGGCAACGGTGAGCGATACAGCTCAGGTGTGCCATGTCACTATTCGAGATCGATATCAAGAAATCATTGATGTATATGAAGAAGCCTGAGGAGGAAATTAAGAATATGGAACAACTCGTCCTCACAGCGCTCGATGATCTCGGTCCTCTACACGTTATGGAGATCACTGAACAGGTGGATGAGCACCCGCTCTCAGTGGACCGGACCTGTGGCCGACTTCACGACTATGGTCACATTGCTCCGGTCGGTGTCGGTCGCTACCAGCTCACCAATAATGGTCGACAACGGCTCTCCGACAACTGCACCCGAGACCCGTAGTATGAGAAGGATGATCCGAAGGTGTGACCGAGCGGCATTCTCTCCCTGGAATCAGACCAATCAGATACAACAGGGCATCCTCTCCAGCGCGATACGACAGGTCCGCCCATCATGCATTATCGCATGACGGCAGCTTCCCAGCATGAAGAGTGATGAGCCCCAGAACACTGACCACCAAATCGGGTCACATATTCCCGTTACACACGAGATAAGAATCGACGATGGAAACCGATCCAGCGAAGAACGAGGACGGACCGACACTTCAGAATGTCCTCGATGCGCTGGATGATTCCGACTGCCGAGATATTCTCAAAAACACTGATGAACCTATGACTGCCAAAGAACTCACAGAGCACTGCGAGATTCCACTGTCGACAGTGTACCGCAAACTGGACCTCCTCAGTACGGCCTCGCTCGTACGAGAACTCATCCATATTGATTCGGAGCGCGGCCGGATCACGCGGTATCAGCGAGATTTCAACGATGTGACTATCTCGATAGGAGACGGCGATCAGTTCGACGTGGCAATTGATCGACGGACGCTTTCGGCAGATGAACGCCTCGCTGAGATGTGGTCGGAAATGGGTGATGAGCTATGAGTCAGATAATGTTGACGATCATCGTGCTCAAAACCGCAATTCTGCTCTTAGGGGGAGGAATTACCTATATCGCGTACCGGGCACATCGACGAACAGGAGCCCCTTCATTACGCGCCCTCGCAATTGGTTTCGGGATCATCACATTTGGGGCACTCCTCGGAGGGATCGCCGATCAGGTATTCAATGTTGGCTTCGCAACAGGCGTCGCAATAGATAATTTCTTGACGATGCTTGGATTCGCGATCATCACATACTCCCTCTATATCGAGCGCTGACATCTATCTCCTCGCTTGTTTCGAATTGCCAAGCCTGATATACTTGTATCAGTCAGCGCGTCTTACTGAGACGAATTCTGTGGGCTCAGATGACTAAGAACCGATTTCACCCGCTTGGTCAGTGTTCCTGAATCGGCTTTTGCTGACACCTTGCCCTGTTGAACGCAAGACAGCGTCGGGGTGGGATCAGTAACTCACCGATTAACAGACTGAAACGCATGATCCTGCGATCAGAAGATGCAGTAGCTGTCGCCGATGACGTTCTGAAAATAATCCGGAAGATCGCATTTTCGAACTCTTCTCTGTGACGACGTCGATGCCTCTGGCCGATACGTCGGAGAAAGAGAGCAGGCGGCGAGGCATAGTCGCTGGCTCCGAACGCTTTTTTCCGGCAAACAGCTACTGTTCTGGCCCTCTCGTCGGTACGGGTGGGTGTCCGCTCTGGGCGTCGAACGGCGGGAGTTCCTTCCGTCAGCGTCGACCTTCGCGCGTTCGAGCCGCCACTGATCGTTGTCGAACGGGATGTCGTAGTTCGCCTCGGCTCGTGCGAGGATGATCTGGATTGCGGAGGCGCCACGTATTTTTACTTTCCCTCTGTTGGTTCGATCCGACCGTGACCACAGGCGACGACGGGAGTGGATTCCGTGAAGTGATCCGCGGCGGACCGACGATGGCATACGCGAACCGGTTCGCGGTGTTCGCAGTACCGGTGGTGCACTGTGACGACATTCCACGTGAAGGAAGGAATTATGCTTGATCGACACGAGGTAGTGATCGCCGGTGCCGGTCCGGCCGGAGCTCAGTGTGCGCGCGACGTTGCCAGACGTGGCTACGACGTGCTCGTCCTCGAAACCGAGAACGAGGCGGAGTTTCCTCGACAGAGCAACAAGTCCACCGCCGGGACCTTCGCCTCGATGATGGGAGCGTTCGGCTTGCCCGACGACGTGGTGATGAACTACACTGAGAAGATCGTGCTCGAATCTCCGAACGATCACTTTACTAGAGTCCAACCGGGTGCGGTAATGGACTTCGCGGATTTCAAGCAGTTCCTCGTCGAGGACGGGCGCGAGGCAGGCGCGGAATATCGCTTCAACGCACGTGCGACCGCCCCGATCACCGAGAACGGCCACGCGGTCGGGGTGCGCTACAACGGCGATCAGGAGGTCTATGCCGACATCGTGATCGACGCGACCGGACCGGCAGCGCCCCTGGCGAAGGCCCTCGATGTGAGCGACCTCGAACGGAAGAACCAGGCGATCGGCGTCGAGTGGGAGATGGATGGGATAAGGGTCGAACACGATGGCTACGCCGACCTCACGGACGCCATGATGCTCCGGCTGGATCACGATCTCGCACCGGGCGGCTACTCGTGGATCTTTCACACCGGCGCGGACACCGCGAAGGTCGGCCTGTGTTTCATCCAGAACGAGCGCTACCGGAACCACCAAACGAGAGACCGGAGCATTGACGGCTACCTCGACCACTGGCTTGACACCGACCCGCGGCTGACGAACGCGAAGCGTCACGAGGGCGGCCAACACCGCGGCTCCGCGCACATCCAGACCCCCGATCGGCTCCATGCGCCGGGATTCATGGCGATCGGCGACACCGTGCCGACGGTGGATCCACTATGGGGCGAGGGGATCGACACCTGTATGAAGTCGGGCCGCGCGGCCGCGATCACCGCCGACCGGTGTCTGATGTCCGAACGACGGGACACCTCGGATTCGAACATGTCGGTCTACGACACCCTCTGGCACCGCGACGTCGCACCCAAGGCCGAGCGCCGGCTCTTGATGACGCGGCTCCTGTATCTGGCCTCGAACGAGCGCTACGATCGGCTGCTGGGCGACATGAACAACCTCGGAATGGGGACGCTGGCGGATGCAAATGAGGGTAGTCCGCTTGCGATCGCGCGATTGATCCACCTCAACGACGCCCCACTATTCGGGCAGTTCCTGCGCGATCGGATTGCGGAGCGACTCGCGTAACCGAGTTGGATCCTCAGAGCGTCGTAGACCGGTCTTCGGAGCTACCTACAGGCATATTCGGTGAACGGTGGATGTTTGCCGTTTAATGAACTGTATGTGTTTACCCCGACGCAATTTCGGGAACAGCCTGAGTTGGTGAAATCATCTCGTTGTCCCGGACAACCCGCTGGAGCTGTTCGTATGGATTCTGTCCCTGCTGGCTCCACGTCGCCAGCAGGGACAGCACGGTTTCGTGAACGAACATCCCGCGCTCGTTGCGAAGCGTCCCAATGAGCTTGCGGAGGATCACCGGTTCACGCAGGGCGTTTTCGGCGGCGTTGTTCGTCGGCGAGACGGCTGACTCGCCGACGAACGTCAGCCAGTGATCAAGCCCCCAGCGATTTTCCCGAGTAGTGTCGCCACTGGACTGTCGCTCACTGAGCGGTCAACGAGCGTTTCAAGTCCTGTTCGAGCCAATTTTCGCATCTGGTTCCGCTGACGCTCGGATGGGTCGGTCTCCAGCCACGACTGGAGACCGACGTACATCTGCTTGAGCATCCGGTAGATCGGTTCTGCTTCCGCGTGATCATCGGCTACATCCTCAGCCTCTCGCAGAATGTGCGCCCAGCACCGCTGGAGGTTCCTGCTGAAGGCTGGATACGCCGTCCAGCCGTCACAGACGATGGTTCCGTCGAAGTCCTCTCCGAGGACTTCTTCGGGAACGTCACTGCCGCGGCTTTCGCGGATAGCGTACAGCGTCTGCTGGTCGGTGCGGAACGTCCAGAGCCAGATTTGCTCCCCATCGAGCTTGTGTCCTGTCTCGTCGACGTGGACCACGTCGGCGTGCTGGATCTGGGCACGGATCTGCTCGTACTCGCAGCGACCGGCGCGCGCAGCGCGCTCGGTCGCGCGCCACGCGGACGCGGGCGAGAACTCCAGTCCGTGGAGTTGGTCGAATCGATCCACGATCTTTCGATGGGGTAGCCGATGCTCGTACTTGGAGAGGGTTGCTTGCGCAACGACGTTCACCCCGAACTGTCCCTCGTCGGGACAGTCGGAGTGTGAAGCAACCGTTTCAGCGCCACAAGCGTCGCACTCGTAGCAGTGGCGGTTGTACTGAGTGGCTTCTGGCGGCTGTGGATCGGGAATCTCTTCGACGAGTCGAGGGCTGACGCCCTCCGACTCGTCAAAGTGCTCACCGCACTCCGGACAGCACTCACAGGTAACCTCAACTTCCCTGTCCGGATCAGGAGCGTTTCGGAAGGCTGGGTCGTGTCCGGGTTTGCGTCCAGGTGTTCCACCGTCAGTGCGAGCGGAATCGTCGTCGTCCTCGTCATCCGAGGACGACGACTCATCAGCGTTCGATTGGTCTTTGCTGGGTGGTGTGTGCGGTCCTTCGTACCACCGGAGCTTGGCTCTGAGTCGCTTGTTTTCTTCTTCGAGCGCAGCGATCCGCTCAAGCAGTTCTTCATCAGAATCGTTGGAGGTCATCGAACAAGACCTCCGTTGAAAACAGACGACACGGGATGGTCTCCACGCCGGAGACCATCCCTCAGAGACTCCCGAGTCGTCTGCTGCATTGATCTACGGAACCGATCAGATGGCAGCTACGAGAGAGTGACGAAATCGTTCTGGGGGTAAACAAGTACCTTAGAGACGGACGCGCCGATGGATCGAAATCGACATCTCGATGAATATTGCGGTAGGTAATGATCCAGTAGAGAAACCACCAGCTATTTCGTATTTAAATGCCTACTCTCCAAGTAGGCATGACCACTTCGGAACAGTCCCTTGAAAGAGAGGATGCGGTCACTCATTCGCCCACAATAGAGAATGTCGTCGCTTCAACTGGGGTGGGTCAAGAACTCGACCTCGATGCGGTCGCCGAAGACCTCGACGGAACGGAGTACGACCGAGAGAAATTCCCCGGGGCGATTTACCGGACCCAGGATCCAAAATCCGCCGCATTGATCTTCCGGTCGGGCAAGATCGTCTGCACAGGCGCGAAAAGCATCGACGATGCCCACGAGAGTCTCAACATCGTTTTCGATAACCTTCGTGGTTTGGGTATCGACGTTCTGCCCCATCCTGAGATCATCATCCAGAATATCGTTTCGAGTGGGGATCTCGGGTATCCGCTCAATCTGAACGCCATCGCTATTGGCTTCGGTCTCGAAAACATCGAATACGAGCCCGAACAATTCCCGGGACTGGTCTATCGCCTGGACGATCCCGATGTGGTCACCCTCCTCTTCGGAAGCGGCAAAGTCGTCATCACAGGAGGAAAAAACCCGACAGACGCCGAACGCGCACTCGACGTTATCGCGTCACGTCTCGATGAACTCGGTCTGTCAGAGTAACCAATCTCGATTCACTTATGTTCGTTGGTTATTCCAGCGCAAATATTACGGTGCGTTCTCACTGATCGGTGATCACGGCAGTGTCTAGTTGAGAGCCTCCTCGATCGGCGTTCGTCCATCGAGCGCCTGATTCGGTCGGTCGTGATTGTAGTGGTGCC
>NZ_JAQJDA010000041.1:0-13974 GCF_028617175.1 Halococcus sp. PRR34
AACGATGCAGTCAAGAACTGCGGCCTCGGGCCCGTCCGCGCCCGAGGCCGCGTCCACGCACGGGCGCAGGTGTTCCTTGCGCTGTGCCTCCGAGTGGTCGTCGCGATCACCAACGACGAACGAGGAGACAACCCTGGCCGCGAGATGCTCTCAGCATGAGACGGATTCTATGACACGCTCACCTCCATGCTAGCTAGAAGACCAATATCTATCACTCCACATTAGCTTTTATGTTCGTTCAAAGTGATAGTTAATCTCCACCTACATTTTGAGTGAGGGTCTATCACTCCGGCCGGTTCGCTCGTCGCGTCCGTTTTCGGTGACTTCGCTCCGCTCGTCACGGCGTTTCACTCGTTTCGCTCGTGAAACCGTCGCAGAAGCGGGCCGGGAGGGATTTGAACCACGGTCGTTCCGCTCACTTCGTTCGCTTCACTCCCTGATTCAAACCCTCCGGCCGGTTCGCTCGCCGATTCGCGTCGCTCATCGGCTCGCTGCACGGGCCGGGAGGGATTTGAACCCCCGACTGTCTGATTAAGAGTCAGATGCTCTCCCTAACTGAGCTACCGGCCCTGACGATTCGGCGTTACCCCGGCCCAGTCAAATACGTTTCCTTTGAAGTCGTGCCCGTCCGCACGCGGCGGGCGATCGGGGGCGGAACGAACTACAGGAATAAAGTAGCCCCACGACTGACCGGAGGTAATGAGCACGGGCATCACGATGGCTTCGATGTCCACGTATGCGATCCTCGGCTGTGGCAGCGTCGGTTACGCCGTCGCCGAGGAACTCGCCGACGAGGGCAAAGACGTTCTCATCATCGACGCCGACGACGGCCGGGTTGAGGCGCTACGTGACCAGGACCTGAACGCGAAGACCGCGGACATCGCGGACGAGGAGGTTCCCGAGGCGGTCGAAGACCGCGACGTGGTGTTGATCCTCTCGACCGACATCGAGGCGAACCAGGCCGCGGTCGAACGCATCCGCGACCGCGGCGACGACCAGTTCGTCGTCGCACGGGCCTCCGATCCAGTGACCGCCGACGAACTCCGGGAGGCGGGCGCGGACGCCGTCATCAACCCCTCGCAGGTGATCGCCGACGCCGCGCTCCGGGCGCTCGAAACCGGCGAACTCGAACACAAGGCGGGCCAGCTCGCGGACGTCATCGACGCCACCGAGTCGAAGCTCGCGATCCTCGCCCACGACAACCCGGGCCCGGACTCGATCGCCAGCGCGGTCGCACTCCGCGCGATCGCCGAAGCTCGCGGGATCGAGGCGGACATCCTCTACGACGGAGAGATCGGCCACCAGGAGGATCGGGCGTTCGTCAATCTGATCGGGGTCGAACTCCTCGCGCGCGACGAAGTCGACTTCGAGGGGTACGACACGCTCGCGCTGGTCGATCACGCCCGCTCGATGGAGCGCGAGATCGAACGGCCGGTCGACGTCCTGATCGATCACAACGAGCCCGACGGCGACTACGAGGCGGCGTTTACGGATGTGCGCTCGAACGTCTCCTCGACCTCGACGATCCTTACAAAGTACGTTCAAGAGTTCGATCTCGGGCTCGACGACACCGTCGCGACCGCGCTGCTGTACGGCATCCGCGCCGAGACCTTGGACTTCAAGCGCGATACGACGCCTGCCGATCTGACCGCGGCCTCGTATCTCTACCCCTTCGCCGATCACGACACCTTAGAACAGGTCGAGTCGCCGTCGATGAGCCCCGAGACGCTCGACGTGCTCGCCGAGGCCATCCGGAATCGGGAGGTCAGGGGCTCACATCTCGTCTCGAACGCGGGGTTCATCCACGACCGCGACGCGCTCAGCCAGGCCGCCCAGCATCTCCTGAATCTGGAGGGTGTCACCACGACCGCGGTGTTCGCCATCGACGACGAGCGCATCACCCTTTCGGCGCGCTCGAAGGACATTCGACTCAACATCCGGAACATTCTGGAAGACGCCTTCGAGGACATCGGCGAGGCCGTGGGCCATTCGACCGACGCAACCGTCACGATCCCGCTCGGCATCTTCACCGGAATCGAGACCAGCGACGACAACCGCGAGACGCTGCTCAAGCTCACCGAGGAAGCAGTCCGGAGAAAGCTGTTCACCGCGATGGGCGTCGACGAGAACGGAAGTTAGGCCGTCGCTTCCGTCTCGCCCTCGCTTTCGCGTTCGCGGAGGCGCTCGATGACGTCGTTGACGAGGACGACATCGCCGACCGAGCGCACCCACCGGAACGGTACGATGACGCCGCCGGCGTTGCGCGCGCGCCCGCCGAGCACTTCGCGGTTCAGCCCGCCAACCGCGATTCCCGTGACGACCTCGTGATCGAGATCGATACGGACGTCTTCGACCTCACCGACGAACACACCGTTGTTCGAATACACCTCGCGGCCGACGAGCGAGCCGATCTCCGCTGGCGTCGCATCCATACCCGGCCATACGCCGACGGGGACTTAACTGTTGGCGGACTGGATGTGACAGCAGTCGTCCGATCGAAGTTCTGAGCGACAGAGCCCCATCGGTATCGAACGTTTCGATACGCTCGTACTGCCCGCTGGACCCCTGGGAGGCCGATTCGAACGAGGAGCGAACTCATGTGCCCCCAGTGTCGTCTTCCGGTTTCAGACGAACCCTCGTGGGGTTGAAACGTCGAGAGCTACGTCCCACATGCCCAGGCATCGTATAACCAGCAGTGCTATCGAAACGGACTGTATTCACCGTTGATGTCCCATTCGTGAACACAGTAGACGCGACCGACCGCATCGCCGTCGATCATCCACGTCGCCGCGCCCTCGTTCCAGGCTTCCTGTCGGCCACACTGTACACACTCGCGTTCGCGTGGTGGCACGAGATCAGCACTCATGCGCTCCCGTACGACACGATAGCTCTTAACCACTCGGTCGGACCATCCGCCGGCGCTGGTCGCGACTCCCATCGGGAGTGCGAAGATCCGCAGTGTCGTGTCCAACCGGATGTGGATTGGATACTCGACAACCGTTTTCGGTTTGCCTGTCGAGAGACGAACATCGTTGTCGGTGTTCTATGATGTATGTATATGTTTAGAGAGTTTGTAGGGTATTGGTATGTTATAGCATAACACTTTAATCGGTCGGTGTCGTCGAAGCTACATGGTCAGGACCGACCCGTATAGCCCGGAGGAATCGTACTACGAGTGCATGGACTGTCACAACCGGGTCGCCGCCGACGAAGGTGGTGGGCTGTGTTCGGAGTGTGGCGGTCCGCTCCAGAACCTCGCGGTCTCGCGCGAGTAATCAGAAGTCAGGGAGGTCGTCGGGTGCGTCGTAGTCGGCCTCCCAGTCGATGTACTCGCTTTTCAGCACGTCACAGACGGTCTGGCCGAGTTCGGTCAGGCCGGCGTTGATCGACGATACCCGCTGCCACGAGTCGAGTTCGGAGTGGAGGTCGCGTTCCTTCCAGTCCTCAGGGAGACCGGGCGCGTGATACCCGACCCTGTCGGCGAAGTCGTCCCAGAAGAAGTCGAAACGAGTGAGGAGTTCGAGATCGCGGACGATGGCGAACTCGGTCTCGGTCACGTCGGTGTCGGCCCGCCACGCCGCGAACGCCTCCTCCCACGCGCCCTCGGCGAGAAAGTCGCCGAGTTCCTCGCGGCGATACTCGTCGCCGCCCACCTCGGCGTCGTCGTAGTCGTCGGCGTCGACGCCGGTGGCGAGTTCGGGCGGGGCTGGCGTCTCGACGTCGAGGCTCATATCGGGGCGTGGCGAGCGCCGCGGATAAGCGTTCCTCGCTACAGCCGCCGAACGCACGTTCGTCGAACGACCACCGAACGCGGACGCCGGCGGAATCCAGCAGGCTCATTCCGATCGTAGCCGAACGGCCGCCATGACCGACTTGATAGAGACGCACATCGAGAACCGCGTCATGGTTCAGCCGAACCACGCCAACAACCTCCAGACCGCCCACGGTGGTCACGTTCTGAAGTGGATGGACGAAGTGGGCGCGATGAGCGCGATGCGCTTCGCGGGCAGCTCGTGTGTCACCGCACGGATCAACCAGGTCGACTTCGAGCGCCCGATCCAGGTCGGCGATACGTCACTCATCAAATCGTACGTCTACCGCGCCGGGCGGACGAGCGTGCGGGTCAGGCTGCAGGTCTACCGGGAAAACCTTCGGAACGGAAAGCAGCAGAAAGCGACCGAATCGTACTTCGTATACGTCGCCATCGACGACGACCGTGAGCCCACGACCGTCCCCGAACTCGATGTCAGCTCCGACAGAGGCGAACGGCTACGAGAGGAAGCGCTCGCCGGCGAAGGCCAGTAAGCGACCACTGCGCACGCTCCGCAGCTATCGAACACGGATCGGCCGAAAGACACTACGACGGTGGTCGCTCCGATCGACACCGACACCACCAACCAGCCCGAACAGTCGAACACTTCGACGGAGAATCCGACGGGGAAGAACGACCTCGACGGGTTCATCGCAGACGGCACCACTGGTGTAGTCGCGGAGTAGCCGACATCGAGAAAGGTGTTCTCGGCCACCAGTCGTCACGTCGGCGATCGCCGCGTGGTTCGCTACTCGTGGATCGTAAACTGGAGACGCTCTCGCTCGCTCCGATAGTAGCGTTCGGTCAACTGGTCTTGGGTTTCGAACGTCTTCGGAACGTACCGTCCGCTCACGCTCACCGTCATCGGCGACGTATCGAACGGGTATGGCTCGATCCGCACCGCCATCTCGTCGGTCGGGACGACGTGTAGCTCCGTCTGACTGTCCTCGGTCCCGTCGGTGATCGGCACAGGACCGAGTGTCGTCTCGGGTAGTGGGGTGTTCTCACAGAGATACAGCGAAAGACGGTCGTAGATTTCGAGCAGGAGGTAGTTGTGCCACGTTCGACAGTGCCCCGAATACGCACCCGTCTCGTGGATCTCCTCCAGAAAGGCCAGATCGTCGGCAGAGACGTATCGTGAAAAGCGGTCGTCGTCGTTCAACTGCCCCACGACCTCCTTTTGGAGCTGTTCTTGCTCCGCGATGAAGTCGGCATACACCGGGTCATCGTGCATGTCCGGGATGTCGCAACGAGCGCCATACCCCTGCCTTCTGAGTCCGGTGCCGTGAAGCGAGACGAGGAGACCGGCGTAGGTGTCGATCGCCACCGTGTTTTCGACACCGGAGCGATAGACCGTCGTCCATTCCTCGCCGGGGTACTCACGAAACCCGAGCGGTCTTGCCCCATCAGGGTGGATCGACGGTGCGAGGTCGTACTGTCGCCATCCGCGGTCGTGGTCCTCCGCAGCGATGATCATCGAGTGGTCGGGGGCTGGACGCTCGAACCGCTCGTTTCCCCAGTGGCGGGCGATCTGGCCGGTGAGATGGGCATGATCCGGCTGTGGGACGAGCCGAAAGCGATCGGCGTCCTCTGCGACGATCATTCGTTTCGGTTCGCGCGGGCGGCGCATGAGAGTTCTGCCATCGCAGTGACCGGCACGGAATCGCGCTCGCCGGCAACGGCGAACCGACGGCGAACATCGATCCCGACAGGGGTAAGAAACCGGGGTTCGTGGGTTCGTCAATGAGCGATCCAGCGACGACCGCGGACGCTGATTCCGGGTCCGGCCCCGCCGCTGGAGCCGGGCCGGGCAGCGTCCGGGTCGTCGGCACTGCCCACGTCTCGGCCGACAGCGTCGACGAGGTCGAGCGCACCATCGCCGACGAGCGGCCCGATATCGTGGCGGTCGAACTCGACGAGGGGCGCTACCGCCAGATGAAAGGCGAAGAGCCCGATGATCTCGACGCGGGCGACCTCCTCCGTGGAAACACCGTCTTCCAGTTCCTCGCATACTGGCTGCTCTCCTATGTGCAGACCAGACTCGGCGACGAGTTCGACATCAAACCCGGAGCGGACATGCTCGCGGCGATCGAGACCGCCGAAGACCTCGGCCTCGGGATCGCGCTCGTCGATCGCGACATCCAGATCACCGTACAGCGCTTCTGGACCCGGATGACCGGGATCGAGAAACTCCGGATGCTGTCGAGCCTCCCGCTGGCGTTCGCCCCGCCGTCGGCGGTCGCGCTCGGACTCGGCCTTTCGGTGGGGGCGATCGTCGGCTTTCCGCTGGAGGCGCTGTTCGGCCCGCTCGTCATTCCATCCGGGCTCGCGCTGCCCGGGCTCGTCGTCTCGGCGGTCGATTTCCTCCTGGTCGGGAGTTTGGTCGGTCTCGGCGTCGCACTGCTCTTCGTCGCCGTCCTCGCGCTGACCGCTCCCGCGGAGGACGAACGGGAGGAGCTGGCGATGGAGGACCTGACCGACGCTGACGTCGTCGGCGCGATGTTGGAGGAGTTTCGAGCCTTTTCGCCGGGCGGCGCGGAGGCGCTGATCGACGAGCGCGACGCGTTCATCGCCCACCGGCTCGTGGAACTCCGCGAGGCGGGCCATCGGGTGGTCGCGGTGGTCGGCGCGGGCCACCAAAACGGCATCGAGCGCTATCTCGACGATCCGGAGCTCCTGCCGCCTCGATCGGAGCTCGTCGGCCGGGAGTCAGGCCGGCGGTTCTCTCCCTACAAGATCGTCGGCTACCTGTTCACGCTCGGCTTTCTCGCCTTCTTCGTCCTGCTCGCGATGGCTGGCGCGCGCAACGAGTTCCTCCTCCAACTGTTCGGCGCGTGGTTCCTCATCAACGGCGTCTTTGCGGCCGCACTCGCCCGCGTCGCGGGCGCACACTGGACCAGCGCGAGCGTCGGAGGGCTGGTCGCGTGGCTCACCAGCGTGAACCCGCTGCTCGCACCGGGCTGGTTCGCAGGCTACGTCGAACTCCGCTATCTGGACGTGAACATCGGCGACATCGGGAGGTTGAACGAGATCCTCGGCGACGAGGAGGCCCCGATCCCCGAACTCCTCGATCGGCTCCAGGAGGTCGCCCTCTTCCGACTGATCGCGGTGGTCGCGCTGACCAACGTCGGAAGCATCGTCGCGAGTTTCCTCTTCCTCTCGGTCGTGCTCCCCTACTTCTCCGCCAGCGTCGACATCACCCAATTGATGCTCGAGGGCGCGCGAAACAGCGCCGATCTCATCTGGGAGACAGTGACGTGATACTGTCGGACAGAACGGTCTCGAAAACGACGCTGGAATATCCAGTTGCTGTCCGGCGTCTTCGGCCGTTCGATATTCGCGTGTTTCTGTCCGACAGTATGAGCCGGAGGGGTTCCGCGTGAGGTTCGCCCGACGAGAGCTGATCGACCTCGCGATCGCGTGGATCGCGCTCGGGTTCGCGTTCGCGCTCTTCTTCGATCCGCAGGCCGGGCGGATCATCAGAGTCGGGCTCGCCACCGGACGCCCGCGGACGCTCGTCTCACCGGTGATCGTCGACGCGTTCGCGCTCAGCATGCTCACGGCGGGGATCGGCTTTCTGCTCCACGAGCTCGCCCACAAGATCGTCGCCCAGCGCTTCGGCCAGATCGCCCACTTCCGCGCCGACTACGGGATGTTGTTCATCGCGGTCGCGAGCGCGTTCGCGGGCTTTCTGTTCGCCGCTCCCGGCGCGGTCTATCACCGCGGGCGGATCACCGAACGACAGAACGGCCTGATCGCGCTCGCCGGCCCAGTGACGAACCTCGTGCTCGCGGCCGCGTTCGCACCGCTCGCGCTCCTTTCGGGCGGATTTCTCGGCGACATCGGCGCGTTCGGCGTCGGGATCAATCTTCTCCTGGCAGGGTTCAACATGCTCCCGTTCGGTCCGCTCGACGGCCGAAAGGTGCTCTCGTGGAGCGTCGTCGTCTTCGTGATCGCGTTCGTCGTGAGTGCGGGCTCGGCGGTGTTCGTCCTCTTCCGGTTCGGTCTCGGCTCGCTCGGGCTGTAGGCCAAATCTCATACCCACCGCCGTCGCTCGGACGACCACGACGGACGATCACCCGGAACGGAAACCGACCACAGAGTGGCCATCGGTGGGCTTTTGTCCGCGCTCCGCGCCGCTTCCGCCATGACCGACGAATCCGACGAGTCGCCCACGGACGCCGACGACGAGGAACTCACCTACGCCGAAACGGGCGTCGACATCGCGGCGAGCGAGGCCGCGACCGCGGCGCTCGTCGGGGCGGTGGGAGACGACGGCGACGCCGAAGGCGACTACGCCGGCCTCGTCGATCTCGGCGACCAGTATCTCGCCTTGGCGACCGACGGCGTCGGCACCAAGCTCCTCGTCGCCGACGCGATGGACGATTACTCCACGGTCGGGATCGACTGTATCGCGATGAACGCGAACGACCTCGTGGCTGCCGGGGTCGAGCCGGTGGCGTTCGTCGATTACCTCGCGGTCGACGAGCCCGACGACGCGACCGCCGCGGCAATCGGCGAGGGGCTCGCGGCCGGGGCCGAGCAGGCGGACATCGCCCTCGTCGGCGGCGAGACCGCGGTGATGCCCGAGGTCGTTCGAGGTCTCGACATCGCGGGGACGTGCGCTGGCCTCGCGGAAGAGAGGGATCTCTTCGACGGAGCAGCGGTCGGTGACGCGCTCGTCGGCTTTCCGTCCTCGGGGATCCACTCGAACGGGCTGACGCTCGCGCGCGAGGCCGCCACCCGCACGGGCGAGTACGACGACCCGTTCCCGCCCGATCCCGATCGAACGGTGGGCGAGGTGTTGCTGGAGCCGACCAAAATCTACGCCGATCTGCTCGACCCGCTTCACGACCACGCGGCCCACGCCGCCGCCCACGTCACTGGCGGCGGCTGGACGAACCTCTCGCGGATGGGGGCGTTCCACTACGAGATCACCGATCCGCTTCCCGTTCCAGATGTTTTCTCGTTCGTGGCGGACGCGGGCAACGTCACCGACGAGGAGCTGTACCGGACGTTCAACATGGGAATGGGATTCGTCGCGGCGCTCGATCCAGACGACGCCGACGCGCTCGCGGCGGCGACCGACGGTCAGGTGATCGGCCACGTCGAGGAAGGGTCCGGCGTCGCCGTTCGCGATCTCGCACTCGACTGAGTGGCGTTTCAATCTTCAGGTTGTGAGTGTATCGCGTCCTGAATTGATAGTGAAAACAGCGTTCTGACGGAAATGGCGGATAGATAGAGAGAATCTATTTCGCACGGTCGCCGCTAACTCACCAAACTGTCGTCAGAAGTGATGTTCTGAACCCAGAGTGTGTATCCTACATAACCCGCAGGGAAATGTATTCAGCCTGCTTCGTCCTTGGTCTTAGCCCTATTTTCGCCCTCACTACCATCTTCACCATCCCTTTCACCTTCGTCGTCATTGCCGCGTACTCGGTTCAGACTTCTCCTTGGGAGGGTTTTCAAACCCGTTATCCAGTTCCACATACCACCTAATAGCGATGGTTGCGAGTCTGTGCTGTCCGGTAAAGATTTCGTCGGTCATCCATCGACGGTCACCTCGGTTGCGAGCAAGTCGCCACCGCCCTCCGCTGGCGATGGCACCAACCGCTCGAATGCCTCGGCTGGCGTCTCCAGCGTGTCCCAGTCGAGGCTCATGTGCGGGCGCTCCTCGTTGTAGAAGGTGAGGAACTCATCCAGAGTTCCGAACCGCTGGCGGTGCTTCTCGTAGGTCTGGAAGAACCGTTCGATCTTCCCGTTCGACTGTGGTCGCCCGACCTTGCAGAGCGTGTGTTCGATGTCATTGTCGTGGAGAAAGCGTTCGAACTCGTGATCGAGCCATGGCCGATCATCCTGGCGGGGGTTGACGAATTCCGATCCGTGATCGGTGATGACCTCCAAGATCGGGATCGGACTGTCGAACTCCTCGTCAACGCTTTCGAGGAGTTCGACGGCCTGGCTCGCCGAACTACCGTCAGTCTCGATCATGTCGAAGACGCGCCGCGAGGCGTCGTCTTCGACCGCCAGCACCTGCTGTCCGCGGTCGTTGTGGTACCAGTCCAGATGGACCGTCACCGCCGCATTCTCGCGTTCGAAACGAACCCACGGCCGCTTGCGGCCCTGCTTGGTTGGATTCTCACTCACGTGGTCGTGCTCCTGAAGAATCTCGTGGACGCGGTTATTGGCGATCGAGAGGCCGTCTCTGACGCGGAGTACATGGGCGATGACGACTGCGCCAGCGCGGAGGCGCTGGCGTAGGTCGAGTACCCGTTCTTCGAGGTCGTCAGGATACTCTGCGTAGGGTCTGCGTCCGGGTGTTTCCAACTGTGGGATCTCACCGCTCTCACGGTACGCTTTGGCGAGTTGCTGGACTCGCCGCCGAGTGATCCCGAATTGCTCAGCAACCAACCCAGTATCCATGCCGTGGTCACCAACACGCTGACAGATTCGGGTGGCGTCATCCTGAGCAAGTTTCATCTCACCTGGTTGATCGTCGGGCAGATAGCGCCGACGAAATCTTTGGCGGACACTACACGATGGTTGCGAGTCTGATTCACGCATAACCAACCTGTCAATGTCATCTTCAAGAAAGAGCATGCTCTCACCACCAACTTGTACGTAGTCTTCTTTGTCTGGGTCGTACCACTGCGGGTCGAAAATCCTGAGCTCTTTCGGCCGATCTGCCCTACTCCATTCCTGGACGAGTCCCTCGTATAACTGGTCGTCAGAGGTCTTTACCCTGACCGAGTGCGTATCACGAACAAAATTTGCCCACGGCTGCCGTGGATTTACTGTGATATTGAGTCTGCTTTGCAGACGCCGTCGAACCCGTTCAGGAACCTCAAGAAGCACAAATACTGTACCGAGCATTCCTATGAATAGAGATAGCAATAGCACGTAGAATATATACTCAACCCGAATACCGGGTTCGAAGAGCAATCCGGGTAGCTCGTTGTAAGACTGAATTGAAACATTGAACAACTGATAGATGTAGACTGCAATTGCATCAATGACGACGCTAAGCACCAAACTCCAAATGAGAAGTGTGAAACGTGAATGTTCGCGTTCGATAGAAGCTAAGTTGATGATCGTCGCTACGGCAACGAACCCTGGAGCAATCAGAACTGCATAGAAGATTGCTGTACTCGCTAGACTGGGCATCAACTACAATCTACGATTCGTTCGAATTGCCGGAACTGTCGCCTGACTCGTTGCTTCCCGAGCTGTGGTCTGACGAACTTCCAGAATCGCCAGAAACGCTGGTCGGGATAGCCTCACTATCGGCAGAAGGGGGATTTTCGCGTCTTTGTGGGCGTTTGCTCTGGCTCTTCTCCACGTCCGCCTTGGTTTTGGAGCCTTCAATTTCCTCACTCTGGTTCTTCGATCCGGCGTTCCGCCGTCCCACCGCCTCGTATTGTCCATCCACGTTTTTTTGAGCACTAAGTGCCTCTTGAGTGGAATCCTCGCCGCCCTTTCCGTTACTGTCTGAGTTGCCGCTTGATTCCGAGTTTGAGCTTGATTCATCAGCCATGCTACTGACATGGCTCCCTGTGAATAAATACGTTCGTACGGTAGAGTGAAAGTGAATACCCGAGAGCGTTTACGACGGTTAAATTTCTCCCCGATCAACTGTATTATCTAATTCCTGTCGCTTAAATACGTTAAACTCGATCGATTGCCATGTCACGCCGAACTCGACAGACGCTTCACTCGCCAGTCGGAGTGGGCAGCGCGCGGAGCGCCATCGGCGGCACGAGGAAGTTCCCGCGGTGTTCGACGAAGATATACTCCAGAATGCCGTTGTTGACCCGCTGGCGGACCGCTGGCGTCGCTTCTGTGAGGTCCGCACCGTTCATGGCTTTCCGTACTTCCTCGAACGCCCCGATCCCTCGCTGGAGCGTCGGGAAATGGAGGCTGGCGATGTCGTCGTCGGTCGACTCGAAGTGCCGGCGCAGCAGCCGGACGTTGCCGTCGGGATCGCGGTTCGCACGCGCGTTCTTCTGGGCGTGACCGACGCGACCGAACTCGCGGGCGGCCTCGTCGATGGTGTCGATCATCGCGGGGGTGAGTCCGTTGTCGGCTCCCAAACTACTCCCGACGCCCTCGACGAGACCCTCTTCGGCGTGGGCCGGCGAAAACATCTCCATCACGCGCTCGTCGAAGTCCTGCTCGCCGTACCAGTCGTCGAGGCGCTGGCGGAGATTTGCAACGTGTTTGGTGGTGCCGCCCGCGAAGGGGCCCTCGCTCAGGGTGACGTAGTCCTCGCTCGCCTGGTTCTTCCGGAAGCCCGCCTGAAACCCCATGAACAGCGGCGATTTTTCGGGCACTGGTCCGGAGTCGGGAATGCCTTCGAGCTTTCCCTGGCGCTCGGCGGGCATCCCTGCACCGATGAACCCCGTCCGGCGCGCGCCGACCGAGAAGACGTCGGTGAGGCGGGTGTCGACGGTGACGCCGTTCGCGGTCTCGCGGTCGCCGGTGAGCGCCTCGTCGGCTTCGAGCACGACGTCCGCCCGATCGCTCGCGAGGTGGAGCAGGGCGTCCTGATCGTCGAGATCGGGCTGTTCGAACGCCGAGAGTCGGCGCGGTGGCGGGAGATCGAGGTCGTCGGGCAGTGACGACTCGAACCGATCGAAGTACGCCGGCGAGTACGCGATCGAGTGGATCAGTCCCTCGTGGGTCCGCTTGTAGGCCTCGTCCAGCGTCGAAAGCGCCGCCGAGACGGTGTTGCGGGCGTCCGCACCGGGCGGACCATCCGCATCCAGATTCAGGTAGAGCAGGATCTGGTGGCGCGGGAGGAGCGAATTTCCATGGTCGTCGAGCCGGATGCGGTCGCGCCACGCGTGCTGACGCGTCGGGAGCTGTTCGAGACTGGCGACGCCGCTCGGGACGGGTTCGTCGGGCTCGTTCCGAAAGCGGCCGAGACACGCCGTGAGCGCGCTCGCCCCGCCGAGCGCGACGGCGGCCTTGCCGAACTCGCGCCGCGAGAGGCTACGATCGGGGCTGGACGGCATCGCCCGAACTACGGGCCACAGCCAAAAGCCGGTTCTGGTACGGGCGTCGAACGCCCCCCAGTGCACCGACTCACCGCCGTCGTCTGCGGACCAGCGCGAGCGCCGCAGTCCCGGCGATCGCGAGTATGCCGACCACGAAACCGAATCCCGATCCTTCAGTTGCCGACGCCTCGCTCGTCCCGGCTGTGGAGCGGGTGCTCGTCGCTGTAGCCGTTGTCGTCGCGTCAGCTCCGGTGGTGTTGGCGGCCTTGCGGACGGTGAAGTCGCTGGCGACGGGCGCGCCATCGATCATCACGGGTGATCCGCGCTCCGCGACGGTGGCCCACAGCCCGAAGCGCGAGTCCTGATTGCGGTAGGACGACTGATCGAGAGTGACGGAGACGTTCTCGTGGACGCCAGCAGCGAGCGCGGTGCGGCCGACGACCGCGCCCGGCTCGCCGTCTCGATCGGTGCGTACGACGACCCAACCCTCGTGACCGAGCGCGACCCGTTCGATCGTCACCGAGCCGCTCGTTGGCTGGCTGCCGAACCCCGAGGCGACGACGCTCGCCGGGCCGGCCGCGCGCTTGTCGACGGCGAAGGACTGTTTCGCGCTGCCGCCGAAGGCCGGTACCGGCTCGTCGTCGGCCGGGTCGAACTCGCCGTCACCGTCGTCGAGATGGAGCACCGCCCATACGGTTCGGGACCCGTTCCACGCCTGCCACGTCTCGTCGCTGACGTTCACCGTGAGCCCGGTCTCGTAGCCGTATTCGGTCGGGGAGTGGCCGATCGGCTCGCCAGGCTCACCGCCGTCGTCGGCGTGGAGCACCAGGAAGCCGCCGGTCGCGGTGAACAGCGATTCGATCACGACCGTGCCGTTGTCGGCGTACTGTGCGTCCGCCGAGAGGTGCTGGCCGTGCGCACTCGCCGGCGTTGCCCCGATCACGAGAACGAGAACGCAACACAACCCAACGGCGAGCGCCCGACGCATGGACGCACGTTCGACGGGTGGCGTCAAAGGCGCGTCGCTGCCGGCCGCCGGCCGGTGCGGTTGCGGTGCGGCTGCGGTGGCGGGCCCGGTGTCTCGACGAGTACCGGAGCACGCTTCGCGCGTGGTTCGAGGGAGCGAAGCTCCCTCGTCATCACGAAAGGCGCGAAGCGCCTTTCGAA
>NZ_JAQJDA010000042.1:0-12253 GCF_028617175.1 Halococcus sp. PRR34
TCACAAGAAGATACGCTGTACTGTTTCGGTCACAGTCACTGGAGGTGAAGTCTAAACGGTCTTGCGACGCGACCAACATATTGAGATACTCATTGAGTTTCTCATCACGTTCTAAAATTCGATCAGGGTCATAGTCATCGCGGAGGACATCTTCATCACGAAAGATGTCGTCTTCAGGAGTGAGGTGACCGAGCCCTTCAGTCATGTTTGGAGCAATCATCGGATAGCGTTATAAAACCACTGGCTTCATGTGTTTCATCTGTAGGAACAGAGACCCCCCACTATTTCATCTGTCCATGGGATATTCGGCTATCCAAGAATTGCTCTAACTGTATTATAGGTTACAAAATCTTTATAACGATATGATCTGAATCACACCCGTGGTAGAGAAATCCTACACTCTCCACACCCTTCGTGTTGACTAACTTGTGATTCGTTTGGGCTAGAGTCGTCACGAGGTAGCGTATCAACCGGTTCCGCTCGCAAACTGTTGCGTTCTTATTGGGGACACATGAAACAGTGGGGTGTCTCTATGACACCGAGTTCCATCTTACGAGCATCAGGTGAGATCTGTTTGCGGTGTAGTTGGTTCAATATTTGATTGGCTGGAGCCTGCTATCCTCCATTTTGTGAAAAGATCCCGGGCGCTTGTCAGGTGCTGGTTAGAAGTAAGCTACCACGGCCTAACGGCCGTGGCATTTAGCATGGACTTCCACTCTAACCGATTCGCTCGGTGCGGATGTAAGCCCGTTCGTGTTCAGTATCCCGCAGATGAAGTGGTGGAGGTGTCGGACCTTCTTCTATGATTAACTCAATACTTTGGAACAGATGAAGTGGTGGGGTGTCGGACCCTCATCTATGATTAACTCAATACTTTGGAACAGATGAAGTGGTGGGGTGCCTCTACGATTTCCGAACAACACCAGGGACAGTTACGTAACCCCAGCGGGATACCTCCGATTGATCCCACCACCTTCTCTTGAACAGCCGCCAGCAACTGATTACACCGTCAAGATCGGCTCGCCACTGGAGGGAGGTGGGATCACGAACAGACATCACTCGCTGCAGTCTCCGGTAAAGCGTGTTCGCACTCCGAGGCACTATGCGAACCTCGTGATCCTATACCAACCGCCTTATGTAACAAATCGGCAGGTGCGGTCTTTGTTCTGTTACATAAGGCTGGAAACCAGCAAGACGGGGACACGCCGGTCCCAGAACCAACAACAGGACGTCAGAATCCGAGAGGGATCTGCTCGATCAGTCGCCGCCCAACATCGACACGAGGCCAGCAATCGCAGCTGCCATGAACACGAAGAACCCAACCACCGCGCCACCCACCGACAGAACACGCTGTCTCGATTTCTTTATTGCCTTGTTCTTATATTCCTGGCTCACACCACCTCCACTGTAGCTTACATTCGGGGCAGGAAGCGAACTGATGTTTCCACCGCTCCCGACTTTTCCTGGGTTGGTGAGACCGGTATTCTTGCACTGTTGGCCATAGGACACTCCAGAGGTTCCTGCACCTTCGATGTCACCCGAACCAGCGTTCGGGTACTTCAGACATGTGTTCTTTACAATTGAACGCGGACGTCCGCTGACTCGGACCGCGGGGTTGCCGCTCCCTGCTTGATTCCCCCGAATCACCGAATTCTCCACGGTCGTTGTCCACGGCTTTGGAGCTGCGGGGTATCTCCCACTCCCCGGTTTCTGCGCCACGATACTTGTTGTCCCTGATATATTATTCGTGATCCGAGTGTTGGAGATAGTCACTGCACCACCGCTATCCCAAATGTTCACTAGCGCTCCCACACTGCTCTCGCTCACAACGGACTTCCCGACAATATTGCAGTTCTTCACAGGCGTGCCAGTGCTCGCCGAAATTTTTTGCTTCGTCTCGATTTTCAACCCGTTTGTCGCGGGCCAGCCCGGACCCCTTTCGAGTCCATTTGACTTACTCTTAATTCCGGTGTAATTCTTTTCGTCGATTACAATATCGACACCTCGAACGATAGCATCCCCGTTCACCCGAACTTGCGAGACATCGTTGTTGCGATAGAGACCTCCTAATACCCGTACTTTTGCGCTGGTCCGAGCTCCATAGATACCGTTGTCCGCCATATTTTCGATCACACAATCCTTGAGAATGATCGTTCCTCGTGACCCCTCGCGTCCGAACACCGAGATCCCTGGACTCCCATAGATGTTTTTCGAGCCGGGGATCCCTCCACCGCGTGCGATGCAGCGCTCGTAGACGATCAGCGAGTCGCTACCTACCGCACGTGGAGTAAAGAATCCCGGCTGATCGTCACCTGGATCTCGCGTCGTCTGTGCTCCCACCGTCCGGATGTCTCGTACCCGAACGTTTCCCTTCGAACGAACCTGCACGCCACCGTGAGTGAGTGGGTCCCGTTGATCGATCACGAAGTTTCCGAATTCACCTCCCTGTAGTTCATTGACATTCAGGAAGTTCAGCGCACCACCGCCCTGTATCTTGAATACTACGCTGTCCTTTCCAGGCTTCGGTGGTTGCGTCGCACTCTGAAACCCCTCACCAACGAATCCAAACGTCCCACTGACCCCAATATTAACTCTATCAGTAGCCAAGTACGTCCCCGGCGGAAAGACGACCTTCATCCCATCCTCTGCGGCACTCGATATCTTGTCTTGGATCGGTTCGTTCCCGTTCGGATCGCACCCGAGGTCCTCGACCGCGTTCACCTGATTGCTATACGTGATTTCGTTACCGCGCTGTTGCTGCGCGCGCTCGTGTTCAGCGAGAATGCGGTAGCCTCCAGGACCGATCTGCGCTTCGCCATATGCCTCACGTTGCGGGCCATCCGACGGGTCCGGCGATCGAGGTTGGCCAAGTTCTCCAGCGACCGGCGCGACCGCAGCCGCTCCGCCGACCCCCGCAAGAAATTGCCGTCGCGAGAGGTCCGACGAGTCGTCTTCTCGCCCTGTATCACTCGGCTCAGGAGGTTTTGATGCCATCCTGTTCAGGACCTCCGCTCGAATCCCCAGATGACGGCTACTGCAACGATAGCAACGATGATACCCCCGATTATGAATATCAAGCCGTTGTTACCGATGATTCCGCCGATCGCTCCGCTTTGGTCCTGAACTGTAGTTTCGGTGGTCGGCTCGGTTGGTGTATCAGTCACTACCACGAGCCGATCTGACTCCCCTCCCGACGTCGTCGACGTCACTCCGGTCCGGTTCGTTGGCGTGGGTGATACAGGCCCAGTCTGACTCGTCCCCGCGCTTCGTAGCGACTCAGGCACTCGTATCCTGGCTGTCTCGTTGATGATGCTGGTCGTGCCAGATTCCCGTGAGATGTACGCATAATCGACCTCGGCCTCGCTGTTGATGTAGTCGTATGTCTGATCGTCATCAGTGTCGAGATACGGGATCGCCAGAAGTGTCTGATTTCGAGTTACCGAGCCGTTGACCATTTCGACGGTCACGTTCTGATGGGTTCCAGCGTCCAGATACTCCGAGATCCCGACCGTACTGTTCAGGGGATTGTTCGTCGGCGGCCGGTATCGCTGGTCGTGGACGGCAATGAACCCTCCCTTCGAAAGTGTCACGTTGTCGATCGTGAGTGTTATCGATCCGTTGGCCTGCTGTAGCTGCTGATCAGAGAACTGGAGCGATGCTGGATCAGTCTGCGTGCGTTGACGTGCGATCTGGGAGTTCTTCTCGAACGAGACAAGCTCGGTATCCGACACGGGCTCGCCTTGGCCCTGCTCGTAATATTCATCAGTCGAGCCAAATGATGCGAAGAAATCAAACCGCTGGTTGTTGTTGGTGTCTCGGTATAGAGCTGCGGAGAGGTTGGCTCTGGTGGCGTTCAGCTTGGAAACGTTGTTCCCCCCTGGAATCGAGCGGTTGACCGGGATCGTTATATTGCGGTGGGTTCCTGGAGTAAGATACTGTGAGATGGCGATTTCGGATCCATGAAACACGCTTCTCGTGTACCCACCGCCATGAATAGCAACGAATCCACCCTCTGGTAAGCGAGCCTTCGAGACGACGATCGTCTTCGTCGTCGTGTTGTTCGTACTGTCGATCTCGACAGTCGGACCGATCTGATTCTGTGGCTGACTATCAGTCTGAGCAGCGACGGTAGCCGGCGAAAAATCGGTAGAAGTGCTGGCCACGAAGGCGGTGCCAAGAACGGATACTACGACAATAGCCAGCACCGAGAGTCGCATCCATCGTTGAAGCTCATTCATATTCTCCATGCTACCAAGAGTTATCTGTAGTTTCATCACGGGGACTATAAAACTGACCGCTCAGAGGCAGGTGGTTCTGGCTGAGGCTTCGCGGTACAGGGTGGGGTTCGCCATCGGGGGCACATCGTTTATGGCACTCGACTGACAACGGTATAGTATGTCTCACGAGAAGCTTTTGCCTCCTCATCGAACAGTCCGCAGCGGTTTCAACCGATGGCTCGACCCCGAGAGCGATAATCACGGCAGCTGTGGCTACTGTTCGAATCGAATCCAAGGAGGAAGTAATGTTACAATGTACGTTTCGGACGTGGATCTCTCGAACGGTGACACCAGTCCGTCCGAAAAGTGGTGGGCACATCAAATTTACTGCGAGGACTGCAAACGAGTTCAGCTGCTGTGTCCGCGCGAGGGCGTGACCGAAGCCCTGTATGGGGCAATCGCACCTGTCTCAGAACCAATCGTCGAGTACGGAATCTGTGACCACTCGCTTGCTCCCGACGGCGTCGGCTGGGATCCGGATGCTGTACTTGAAGCGACAACCGGAGTCTCGCTTCACGACTACATCAACGATTTCGTCGAGGATGGGGCTCCAGTAGGGCATATCGAGATCGTCGATCTCCTGCGAAGCAGTGAGATTGACATCCGCAAGCTCATCGACGAGGACGGAACCGTTCAGCTGTCCACCGAGGAGAGAAACGCACTTCAAGACCATGTTCATCGGGCCAATTTTCGAGACCAACACCAACCAGAACCTACTCCAGAGTCACAGAATTAGTAGCTGATCACGAACGATTCGGCGTTTCAGGCCCCCTCAATCGTCCCTCTCATCGGATGTCGAAAGTAGCTCTTTGACTTGAGCGGGGTGGGGAACAGCAGGGTAGTTATTTTCGTGCTTCCCGTCGTTCCACCACCCGATCTTGAGACTACCACAGGAAAACTGATGATCCAACCACGACTGATCGTATAGAATTTCGTTTATGTCCTCTACTTCGATCTTCGTTGTTGAACCGTCCCACCTGCGATAGATGGATTCCGTTGTGATCACATAGTGCTTCCGTCGGTAGGAGCGGTAATTGATGATAGAGAAACCGACTCCGAAGCCCACCATGATGACTCCAAGTGCTACTATCAGCAACTGAGCATTGGCGGGGAATATATCGAAAAGTTGTAGCGCTCCAATAGCAATGAGTATTCCACCCACACCTACAAACACACCGTTCAGTACGAAGTCTGAAAAGACATATTTGAAGCTCGGCGAATCTTCCCAAACCATTTCCTCATGATCATCGATAGATAGCCAGTCTGGCGAGGGAGGTTTCCCAGGGTCCCTCTGCGCGGGCGGATTCAAGGAAGACTCAGTCGCGCTCTCCGATTCAGGGTCTACTCGATCACGGGTAGAGGTGCTCTGTGCCATCAGCGGTCAAGAGATTAACCTTACTACTTCGCCGGCCTATTTATAGGTTCGTGAGATTTGCAGAAGATCGCGGTCCCACTCTTGCCAATAGACGTACTCACACTCCCAGCGCGGTAGGATTCAAGTCCATATCGAACTATGTGAGCCTCATGAAGCGTGATTACATCCAGGTTGCGCCGACGTCAGAAGATCTTTCAGACCGGGATGTACCGAAGACGATCGCGACACTCCACTCGGTGTGGGCAGATCAATCAGTCAGTCTTTTCGACCGATTGATTCCCACGCGGTCGGGTAAACGAGAGCCGATCAACTATACATTTTACATCTTGAGTAGCGGCGAGGACGAACCTGTCGAGATGTACTACCACGTGGACAACGAAGACCACATGAGCACACTCAAATCTCGAATCGAGTCCATCTATCCCTCGACGTTCCAGGTCGAAGAAGTCTATCGTGACATCACTGGAAGACTGATCGAGCCGATCGAGTATCCTCGCGACGAGTATCGGGAGAAGATCAGCGCAGGGGAACTCTACTACAATACCCGCCAAGACAATCGGCTGGATATGACACGGAAAGTGCCTAAGGACCCAGATCCGGATCTAAACATGGAGGGGCCGAATCCCCACAAGCTCCCGAGACAGCCTGTCGACACCCAGATGCTGAACGAGAACAGCCGGTTTCTCAAAGGCAAAGAACTGAAAAGTAGCTGTGTCGACGCACGTATCAACCGTCTCGACAGGGTTCCCGACGAACGACCGCTGAGTATTCTCCGCCGCCCGACCGTCGCCTCGCTGACCGATCCACCGTCGAACGTCGCTGCGGACGGGGGTGCGACGACTGCCGATACGCCTCCAATGGAATCCCAAACGAGGAACAGCTCGTATCTCGGTGAAGCCGGCGAGAAACTCGTCGAATCCATCTACGCCCGTCCGCCGATCGACGAGCTTCAGCCAGTAGGCGTTCGCTGGAAAGCCTCTGCGAACGAGCCCCAGGACTACTTGACATCGCTAACGCGCTTCGATGAGTCGGTTTACACGAGTGCGAGCTCGGATGATGCTGAGGCCCACAAAGGCGAACCGCCGCTCACGACTATTCTCGAGTATATCACCGAGGCCAGCCAGCCGCTTGCGCTCCAGATCAGATTTAGTCCGATGGAAGCGTTGACTGAGGAGGTCCAGAACCGCCAGGACGAACTCCAACAGGTCGAATCGTCTTCCGACGGTCTTCTATACGACTTTCTCTTCGGCTGGTCTGAAGGGAACACTACCGAGCAGCATCAGGACGGGCGCGTCTATCACGACGAACCAGCCCCCGAGGAGGCCATCGACCCACCGGAAGGAAGCCACGACGAGGCCCGTCTCGAAATGATTGGGAAGATGGAGGAAACGCGCTCGTTCATCACGAACATGACTGCGTTCGCAATTTTGGGTCCCGATCAGAATAGCCCCTCGCCGGAGCTCGACGATACACTCACACGACTGGAAACCGCCTTCCAGGCGTTTGACGGTGACGAGTACGAAGTAGTCGGTGAGCGCCTCGGAAGGGGCTTCCGTGGAGACAAAAAGCGTATGGAGGCGTTCGAGAAGTTCAACCAGCACGAACTCGCGATCGACGATCCCAGCCTCTGGAAGTTCTGGAAGGACGACACAGTCCGGAATGATTTCGTCTTAGATCCTCACGAGCTGGCGAATTTTATCGTCATCCCTCATACCGACCATCTCTCGGTTGAGGCCACGCGGGGGATCCGCGCCCAACAACAGAGCCAGAGCCCGCTGCCACGGCCGCACTCCGGCATCATGAGCAAGCTGCGTGGAGCACTCGAAGTTGGCCACGCGCTCGATCAGGAAGGCACGCCCGAGCCCGAGCCGGTCGGCATCCCAGTATCATCGCTGACGAAGCATTACGTCCGGTTCGCTGCAACTGGTGGCGGGAAGAGTATCGCCGCCGAAACCGATCAGCTCTCGCTCTCGCGTAATACGTCCGGGCCAATCTTCAGCATCGACGCGAAGGGCGGTGGCTACTTTACGAACTACATGCGAGCCTACCAGGCCGAGTTCGGCAAACAAGCCCTGGAAGAGGACATCATCTATTTCGACTTCCCTGACGAGCTCCCAGGAATATCCTTCTTCGACATCCGGGGGAATTACACCGACAAGAAACGAGACGGAAACCCCGACTGCATGGACGCCGTACAGGACATCGCGGATCACTTCGTCGAGATAATCAAGGTCGTCTTCGGCCAGGATCGGTTCGAAGAAGCCAAAACTGCTGGGAGTCTGATTCGCTACCTCGTCAAGCTCCTCTTCGATGAAAAGCACGGAGCCGACCACGGTCGCAATCGTGAGTCGGCCGATGTGTTCGGCTATCGCGACCTCGAATGGGCAATCGCTCGCATCGAGGAAGTCGCCGAGTCTGAGGAGTATCACCGTCTCCCCCAGACGACTACTGGTCAGATCGAGGCTCGGATCCACAGACGGCTTTCGAACAAGCCCGACTCGTTCATGAACAGTTTGGAGGGTGTCAAATCCCGACTCGACGAAATCTTCCAGGACCCACGCCTTCGAGAAGTCTTCAACAACACGGACTCTCAGCTCGATTTCAACGAGATTCTCGACACCGACAAACAGGTGCTCTTCGACCTCGGGGATCTCCGGGATGAATCAGCCGAGACCGTGACTGCGGTACTGATGATGACACTGTTCGACGCGCTCAAGGATCGAGACCTATCACAGAAGCCCGACGACTATCTGGTGAACCTCCAGGTCGATGAGGCCGCCAAGGTCGTCGTGTCCAAGCCGATGCGGAAGTTCCTGAAAGAGGGGCGTGAGTTCCGTCTGTGTCTCGGGCTGATGACGCAGTTCTCGAAACAGATGGAGTACGAGGGCACTCGTGGCGTCTACATGAACGTTCTCAACAACGTTCGCACGACGCTCGCGAGCACGATCACGATGGACGAAGAGCTCGCCGAATCGTTCTCGCACGCCGACATGGACGCGATAGAGTCAAAACACCGGCTTCGAGGCATGGGAAGCGGCGAGTGGATGATCAAGACGATGAATCCCAGCTGGGGTGGCGACCAACCTCAGCCGTTCAACGTCAGGGCAAAGGACATTCCCGCGGGCCACCCCGAAAGCGATGATCCGCTCTCGCCGGAAGACGAGGCCGACTTCCAGGACATCGTACGGAGGATTCGAGAGAACGCGGAGGAAGAGTACGGCGTCGTCGACGACAGAGAGATCACGTCACTCTCCGTGCCACCGTCGGTCCAAGACGTCATCGGCTGTTCGGATCGTATCGGGCATCTGCTGGCGAACGCAGTCGGTGGCGTCCAGCTCGATACAGGTGAGGCCGGGCGCGACGAGAACGAGCCCGTCTGGGCGAGCGATGTGACTGAGAAGGTCCACGACTACTACACGGGAGCAGCGGAGAAAGCCAAGAACAACGACGAGATCCGCCAAGCAGAGGAAGCACGCAAGGAGTACCGCCCACCAGGCCAGGACCTGATCGTCGAAAGCGCTCACAGTCGAACCGACTTGATAGAGGTCACGAACGCCAAGAAACCCACCGAGGCCCGTCTCTGTCTGTCCGAGGAAGGCGAGGAAGTGATCGCGAACGATACGGGCGATGTTCCAGCCTCGGGCGGCGAGGCTCACGACTCGGCGTTGGAGACGATCGAACGCGAGCTCGCCACCGAGGGGTTCCTGGTCAACGTACTGGAGCAGGACGGCAGCGATATGCCGGATGCGACAGCCACCCATCCCGACCTCGACACGACGCTGGTGCTTGAAGCCGAGACGACCACGCCGACGAAACCACCGAAGGTCCTCGAGAATCTGAAGAAAGCTCAGGAGATGAATGGAACCCCGGTGTTCGTCGTCGAACCTGGGGCGGATGGCGTCGGTGTCGACGAGGCTGGCGAGGACTTCGAATATTGGGCACGGCGACTCGAAAACATCCTCGCCGAGCCAGTGAAGAAAACCGAGGATGAGACGGGCATCATCCACTACTACGTGAGCGATTACCTGGTGCGGATCAACGACAAAGTATCAGTAGTCCGACCAACGACTGGCGACAAGCGTCGCACCAATTGGACCCGCGAAGACGGCGAGCTCGTGATGCGCGATGGCGATGGAACCGTCCACACTCGCCTCGATAATCTGGGTGACGTTGGGATCTCTAACGTACCTGCCGTTGACATCTATGACGAGCACCGAGACAAACATACCATCGAACGGAAAGTTGAGGAGAACCTAACATACGAGGACAGTGACAGTCTTGAAGAGGACTGGGTGGCAATGAAACGGCCGGCCATTCCCGAGGAGATCCTCCCGAATCCGGAGTACGATCGCGACGATTACCACATCATGATTCTGTCGGAGAACGAAGGGGAACGGCCGGTCTTCTATCGCGATGGAGCGACCTTCCCCCTCAGTCCGGAGCCCGATGACCCCACCGACACGTTCGAGAAATCCGCCGATCATTCCGCCAGCGAGAGCGGGAATGAAAGCAGTTCTTTCGACGCCGAACAGCCGGTGAATGATCCCGGTGATCAGCCCAGTGATCAGGCCGGCTCCGAGCCCGCGGCCGAGATGGCGAACGACGGAACCAGTAACAAATCTGGCACTGAAACTGACGGCTCTGTGAGTGACGATTCGGACGTGGAAGAAACCCCCGACGAAGAGCTCGGTGGGAAGGACGAAGGGGTGGCTGCGTTTGCGGACGAGCGACTCACTGCGACTGAAGATGTAGACACACCCTTCAATGAAATATATCCTGCATACGAAGACTATGTGACAGAAAACGGCTTCGAACAGCGGCGTAAAACTCAATTCTTGAGATCGCTCAAGAAAGCAGTTGATCACGAAGTCGAGACTGATCGAGTCGATGTCAGCGGCTCCCGGATAACACTCTATCGGGGAATCAATTTGTCCGAAGAGTAACTCTATCAACCACGAGGAAAGGCGATATTTTGGTTGTCGATCGACCCCTATTCATCTGTCGGAAGTTCTATCGAATCAGTTTCCCTGAACCGTGTGGGAAATCGGCTCTTGAGATCTCTTCCATACGATCTGTCTGTTTCTATTAGGCTCTCAATGAAAAGCTCCAGTTCGAATGCGAGTAACAGCCGTACAGCGTCTCTATTGTACGATACCATACGATCACCGATCTGCTGCCTACTTCTCCGTTAGCATCCTGCTCTCATCTCCGATTTTCGTGTTGTAGAGGGCTTCTTCCATACGATACCATACGATCCGCGATTGGGCCAAAAACGAATCGTACGTGAATCGTACGGAGCGGTCTTCTACCTTCAAAATCACTCTCTATTGATCGTTGTTCGCCGCAAAAACGACTAGTATAGAGGGGGGGATGGGCGTCGTTTTCTGAATTCGAGGGGGTAGGGATAGATCGGGGGTGCTCCTGGGGGAGCTTAGAGGTAGGATCCTACCTCAACGCTCGCAGATATTGGATGGGGGGAGATGGGAGGTAATCGAGAGTGAGAGAAGCAACTCAGAAGACAGCAATCGAACAGCTACGATCGAGGTGACCGCAACGGAGAGTACCTGGATCGGGGTCGAGAAACGGAGCACTCAGACAGGAGGATTGGTTACTGCAACAGAACGATTCCGAGACGACGTCGCCGGTGGCCAGGTGGGGGAGCTGGGACTGGGATCGAGGACAACAGGAGAAGAGTGACTGTGGAAATCGAGGTGGTTCTGGACTGGGGTGATACTCTATTTTGGTCGCCAGTCAGTCTCGATTCAGTCTCAGTACCTCACAAAGCTCGTCGGTTGACTGCTTCTGAGATGAGAGTTCGGTGGAGAGATCGGTGCCGAGCAACTGCTGAGAAGAACGGTTCGACACCGAGAGCATCAAACCTGTCGCAATCGGCGGCGGAACGCCGCCGACGCGACGGCGTTGCCACTCGCCGAGCGGGCGGTCCCGGTCGGTGATTACCGTTCGAAGCGGTCGTCCGGTGGCTTGTTTGCGGGGACGGCGCGACGCACAGCGAGCGCCGTCTCCGCTGCTCGCCGTACCATCCCAAGGAATTCGTCGAATCGCCATGACCAGAGGCGTCGCGCGCCTCGGCGCGGCGACGCCACGTACTCCCAGTGCAGATAGCGCCACGCATTCTGGAGGAGGAAGCTAATCAGCACGTATAGAAACCGCACCGCCGGATTCTGTGTCGTCGTATTCGCAATGCTTCGTTCGGACAGCCGGTACGTTGATTCGATCCCGAAGCGTCGGCTGTAGTACTTCCGAGCCTGACGTGGTGTCTCGATGAACGGCGCGTCGACGGCGTAGCCGTGACGCGCCACACCTTTCTCGTCATACTTCCCTTGCTGGTACGTACAGTCGATGTAGACCGGGAAATCGACGGTCCACGTGTGACCGTCGATTTCACCTTGGAGATCGTGGTCGATCACGCGGCTCCAGCCTTCACTCAGTTCGGTCTGAATCTTCTCGCCCCACTTCACGACCGGCATGACGAAAGCGTAGTTGTGGGCGGCCAGTAGCGTCAAACAGTACGTATCGTAGAACTCGCGGTCAAGGTAGACGGCCTTGACTTCGAGGTCAAGGCCGTCGAGCACGCCGAGCA
>NZ_JAQJDA010000043.1:0-11555 GCF_028617175.1 Halococcus sp. PRR34
GCAGTTGCTCGGCACCGATCTCTCCACCGAACTCTCATCTCAGAAGCAGTCAACCGACGAGCTTTGTGAGGTACTGATTCTCCTCCAGTCGGGTGTCGACCTTGAAGCGGTGGCAAGTGGGGTCAACAACGTCTGGGTACTCACAGTCACGTTCCTGATCTTCTTCATGCACGCAGGCTTCGCCATGCTGGAAGCCGGACAGGTCCGGGCGAAAAACGTCGCCAACCAGCTCACGAAGAATATGCTGACGTGGTCGATTGGCGTCATCGTGTTCTTCCTGCTCGGGCAGGGCATCGCCAACATCACGGCCGGACTGACGGGTACAGCCGGGCTGGGTGGTGCGTTCTCCTACATCGGTGGCGGGTCGGACGCATGGATCTCGTGGCTGTTCGGCGCGGTCTTTGCGATGACCGCAGCCACCATCGTAAGCGGGGCCGTCGCAGGTCGGTGTAAGCTCCGCGCGTACGTCACGTACACCGTAGCGCTCGCAGCGGTTATCTATCCCGTCGTGGTCGGGTTTACGTGGGGCGGCGGTCTACTCGCCGAGACCGGTCTACTCGGCACGGGATATCAGGACTTCGCCGGTGGAATGATCGTCCACGGACTGGGTGGTATTGCCGGACTGACTGCTGCGTGGGTTCTCGGTCCGCGCATGGGTCGGTTCAATAGTGATGGAAGCGTCAACGTGATTCCTGGCCATTCGATGACGTTCGCGGTACTCGGAACGTTGATCCTGTGTTTCGGCTGGTACGGGTTCAACGTTGGCACCGCGGCTGCGCCGCTGGCTGTCGCCGAAGGTACCATTGAGCTCGGCGACTTCAGCTATGTGGGCCGGGTTGCACTCACGACGACACTCGGGATGGCTGCGGGGGCTATCGGGGCTAGCGCAGTCTCGTTCGTCCAGACCGAGAAAGTCGATACACTATACGTCGCTAACGGAATGCTTGCCGGACTGGTTGCCATCACCGCCACCACCGACGCGATCACGTGGTGGGGTGGCCTGCTTGCGGGGCTGCTCGCTGGTGCGCAGCTTCCGGTGGTCTTCGAGTTCGTCGAAAAGCGCCTGAAAATCGACGATGTCTGTGCGGTGTTTCCCGTTCATGGGAGTGCGGGCGTTCTCGGCGCACTGCTGTTCCCGTTCATCGCAGTCGACGGGTTCTCGATCGGCGCACTGGTCGGCCAGGTCGCCCTCGTCGTCGTTATCGGTGCTTGGACCATCGCGGCCACAGCGCTGATTTTCGGCGCGCTGAAGGCACTTGGCCAAGCTCGTGTCACGCCTGAGCATGAGCGCGACGGGCTCGATAGCGCCGAACACGGCGTCGACACCTATCCCGAGTTCGGCCTCGGCGATTCGGGTGGCCCGGTCGCCGACGGTGGCAGGGTCTACTCGGCGTCCGCAGGTGAAGAAATTCGTACTGACGGGGGAACCCCAAATGACGGCGACATCAAGATGGTAATGGCGATCGTCCGGCCGGACAGACTCGGCGCGGTCAAGAGTGCGCTCGCGGAGGTCGGTGCACCGTCGTTAACAGTCACGAACGTTTCCGGCCGTGGGAGTCAACCAGTGAAGAAAGGCCAGTGGCGCGGCGAAGAGTACATGGTTGACCTCCACCAGAAGGTCAAAGTCGAATGCGTCGTCGCGGATATCGCCGCCGAGGATGTCGTTGATGCCATCGTTGAACGTGCCGCGACTGGCGAACCCGGTGATGGAAAGGTGTTCGTCATGCCAGTAGAGAACGCTGCTCAGATTCGAAACGACGTTCGTGGAACAGATGCAGTATAAATCCCAATATATCTCCGCCGCTCTTGTAAGAGCGCACCACAGTCGATACTCATTATACATTCATTAATGAAAAACACAAATCTCCGAAACATCGATATCCAGCTGTTGAATGCCCTCTCTCGAGAGCAGTGGGGCGGTCTGAATACGTTTGCGGAAACACTCGGTGTCCCCGTCTCGACCATTCAGGATCGCGTTCGGCACCTCGAGAACACCGGCGTCATCACAGGGTATATTCCTCGTCTAAACTACGAAGCATTCGGATTGGATGTGACCGCGATTTTCGAGTTAGATGTTGTGGTCAATGCACTGACTGAGACTACCGCCAGGCTTCGAGAAAAGCAGCGGTTGATGGCTATCTATCGAGTTACTGGTGGCTATGATTTGGTTGCAGTCGGACGGTGCGAAAATCCCAACGAAATGAACGAGCAAGTCCATGCGTTCGTGACTAATCCCGATATCAAGCGGACGAATGCGAGCGTGGTGTTCGAGACGATCCGTGAATTCGAGCCGATGAAATTCGAGTGATGGGGTATTCGCTCTTCGGTACGTGATCGTTGGTGAGTCGGAGTGCTGTTTCGAGGACCCATCTATCCGACGGCGGCACCGACGACGAACCGAGTTCGACATCGCAGATCTCGCGCTGAATCCGAGACACCGAGAGTTCCCTGTCCAATACGGAGCCGTGGCTCGCTCTTACTCGTCGGTCAGCGTTGCAGGATCGAGTGGCGTTGCCTCGTTCCAGTACTGCTCGTGTCGCTCGTGCGCCCACGAAAGAACGTGTTCGTCGTCAGTATCCACGGCCGCTCGCAACAGTCCATCCTCGTCGCGCAACAACAGATGGGTCACGTCATCGGTGATCGTCACCGCAAGTGGGATGGCGTCGGTATGGAGACGGATCTCGGCGTCCTCAGAAGCGAGCAAATCCTGGAGCTGCTGGCGCAGCGACGAGTCGTGAGCGAGTGCGTCGACGGCGGCCGGCGAAAATACCCCCTTGAACGTTTGGTCGCCTGCGAGTGTCCGCTGATGAACGACAGCGAGGCTCCGTTCGTTGAACGCGTGCGAAAAAATACTGACGTGGTTCGACGCACGGAGGAGTTCGAGCACGCGCTGGACAGGTGCGCCCGGCTTCGTTTGGCTCGGGACCGTGATCGTGGCGTCACTGAGTCGTCGAACATCGAATCCCAGTGGTTCCGCCGGCAACCATTCGACGACTTCCCGGAGTTTCAGCTCCGTCTGTACGGTCTCCCACAGCTCCGTAAACTGTGCTGCGACGAGCTGACCGGTCGCCGTTGCAGTGTAGGCCTCGCCGTCGCGAGTTATCCACTGTCGGTTCCGGAGATCGTTGAGCACCCGTCCGAGCGTTGGTTGTGAGGCATCAGTGTGGTTTCCGAGCTCACGACGCGTGTACGCATCCTCCGTGAGAACGGTGAGTACCTCGACGCGATTCGCCGACAGTGCGAGGAACTCGATTTCTTCGAGTGCAGCATCCATAGTGGGGGTTGACCGCCGTTCGTGTATAGCATTTTCGTACCTTGAAACATATTCATAGTATGAATACCAGCCACGGCTCCACACACATTCAATCTCTGAATAGTTTTCTGAAAGAATATATGAGGTGCCCGCTCTAACCTGCTATTATCCAATGGAGGTCGATACTGTGCTGGACGACTGGACGAGTGGCGAACGAACGGACCTACTGTGTTGGCGGGACAGCGCGTAATGGCGTCACGGTATCGTGTACTTGGCCTCTTTGTCGTCGCGAGCACGCTCTTCGGGGGAACCTTCGTTGCTGCCAAGGGTGGACTGGCGTATTTCCCTCCCTTGCTCTTCGTCGCCTTCCGGTTCGATATCGGGACGGCGTTGATGCTTCCGTACGTGCTTGTGCGATTTCCCCGAGAGAAGTGGCTCCCTCGGACCCGCGCTGATGTTGCGGGGATTCTCGCTGCCGGTGTGTTCACGATCGGTTTGACGAACGCGTTCATCTTCGTCGGACAGCAGTCCGTGACCAGTGGCGTCGGGGCGATCTTTATGAGTCTCAACCCCATCCTGACACCGGTGTTCGCAGCCGTGTTGGTGTCAGACGAAGGCTTCTCCCGCTACGATGCCGGCGGAATGCTGCTTGGCTTCGTCGGTGTGGTGCTGGTCGCCAGCATCGACCCGACCAACCTGTTCGATGGAGCCGTCATTGGCAAGGCCGTGCTCCTTGCTGGGGCCGTGTGCGGTGGGCTAGGAGGGGTTCTCATTCGACGGGCGGATTCGTCGCTACCGAGCAGTGTCCGTACCGCTTGGGGGCTCCCGATCGGGGCACTACTCTGTCATTTCATGAGTCTCGCAGCCGGCGAACAGCCAGCGTTAATCGAGTGGACACCGGCGGGGCTGGTCGCGCTCGGCTACGTTGGCGTGTTCTCGGGTGCGCTTGCCTTTATTGCGTACTTCGGGCTCTTGGACGAGGTCGGCGCGATCCGCGGCAACATGATTTTCTATGTGGTCCCGATCGTCGCGACACTCGGTGGCTGGGTACTCCTCGGGGAGACAATCTCGCCGCTCACGATCGCCGGGTTCGTGACGATCGTGTGCGGCTTCGCGATCATCGGTCGTGGGCCGATCACGACGGAACTCGCCCGGTTTCGAGCGTACATCGGGGCCAAATTAGGCTCGGCTACCGAGCAAATGGCCACTGTTGCCCGCACAGATCCCAACTGGGGGGAACAAGATTGACCAGCCATAGTATCAGCTTACGGGCTTCATCCACAGATCAACTCGTGGATTTATTTGTATTTAAATTACAATTTCTCCGTGAATCTCGGCTTGGCAAGATCGTTTGAGTCAGTGAGATAGGCGTAATCTGGACAGAGATGCTGTATTCGTTTTATCGAGAGCGTCCCTTCAAACCAAGTCGATGTAGAAACCAGATCGCTCATTCAGTGCAGTATATGTCTTGAAGGCTGTAAGAAAGAAATTCGCGAAAGAGGACCACGAGAATTCACGCACCAGTTCATGCAGTTGCTCCCGTCGCTCCGCTCGCGGGAGCGACGGAGCGACCTCTTCGGTCATTTCGAGCAACGTCTCGACAAGATACGCCTCCTTGGCATGATCGAGGCGGACGCTCAGTCCGCCTCGTTCTTCCCAAAATGCCACGTTCGCCCGCTCAGCGAACGTTACCAGTGTCCAGGCGAGAAATACCAACTGGATGTAGCGCTCGATCGCCTGTTTTCGCTCCAGTTGGTACTGCTTGAAGCCGAACTTCGCGTTGGACTCCTCGTGGACCGTCTCGATGTTCCATCTGTGCTCGACGAGTTCGAGGATCTCGGCCGCTGACCGGCCGAGATCCGTACTCAAATAGTGCCGAGTTGTATCGTCCGTCTTGCTTGCGACGATTTTCACCGGTCCGACGTCGTCGATTTCGACGATCTCGCTCGCGACGTCGTAGGTTTTCTCCTTTCCACGGACGGTGATCGTCGTCGACTCGTATTCCAGCGTCGACGCCCTCGCGTCGACGCGTTGGGTCCAGACGGCTCCCTGTAGAGAGACGTGTTTGTCGGATTTCAGCCGACAAACGACGTCATGGCCTTGGTCTTGGATAGCGACAACTCTCTTGTCGCCGTAGTACGCGGAGTCGAAAACAACGGTGAGAGCCGCTCCAGCCGGCAGCTGGAGCGGCGTGACGATATCTTCGACGGCGATTTCGGTCTTTTTCTTGAACGGCTCGTCGAAATCCGGCGCAAGTTCCTCTGGAACGTACATCCGCGCGAGGTAAGGAACGTAGACGTCACCGACCTGGAGGCAGGAAGTGACGAGCTTGTTGCCCAACTCTGTCTCAGCAGCGACGGGATTGTACAACCGGGCGACGCCATCGGTGGCGTCGCCGGTTTTCGGAGCGAACGTATCGTCAATGTGGAGGAGTACGTCGTCACCGGCACCGACCTGGAGTTGGTCAAAGACGTACTCAGCGTGGCATTGGGCGAGGTTGGTGGCCGACCAGTCAGCACCACCGAAGAAGTAGTCGTAGGCTCTGCGGGATTTCGCGTCCGCGTCGGGACGCGAAATCCCACGGGAAAGTTCGCCAACCGTCCATTGCGCTTCGGCGAGAATCAGCGCGCTGACGAGGTGTTTGAACGAATCAACGTTGCGGCTATCGGAGAAGACGGCTCTGTTGAATCACTAGACAGCGGCAGGATGGGTCGCTAAATCAAAGGCGTTGAAGCGGGAGACTTGAGTTGTCCATGACGCAAATCTCCCGCTTCACCGAGGAAGTTGTACCGGTTGCTCAAAGAGTTACTGGCGATGGAGACGAATCCGCCGCCCCGGACGGTGGCGGCGGATTCGCCGATTACGCCTTCGTTTCCCTCCACTGTCTTCGGATTTACCTCGATACGTCCTACCGCATGACTATCGATTTACTGAAGGAGATGCCGCAAATAACCGGGGAGATCGGCCTTGACGCGGCCGATCTCCCTGCGCCGTCGACGTTATGTAAAGCACTCGACCGGATCGAGATGAGCCTCTGTCGAGTGCTGCTGCGCCAGTCGGCGCAGCTGCACGATCCATCCGAACACGCTGCCCTCGACGCCACGTTCTACGAACGCGACCGCGCCAGCCGCCACTACTGCCAACGCACCAACTACCACGTACAGACGCTCAAGGTCACGAAACTCGTCGATACAGAATCCCAAGCTGTCCTCGACGTACACTGCTCGACGACGCTGGAAGGGAGCGATGCCGACCTCTGTGAGCAGATCGCCCGCCGAAACGCGGGCGATCTGCGGACTCTCGCTGCGGACAAGGGTTACGACAAGACCACTCTCCGCGAACGGCTGCGTGAGATCGAGATTCGCCCACTCATCAAGCACTGCATCCGCGCACCGTACGATCACGCCCACAACGCCCGAATCGACGAGGATCTCTACGCACAGCGGTCGATGACCGAAACCGTGAACTCGGCGGTGAAGCGCTCGCTCGGCTACGCCGTGCGAGCGCGTACCTGGTTCCGTGAGTTTCGGGAGATTGCGCTGATGTGTGTCGTCTATAACATCAAACGAGCTGTGAAACAGTGAATTCCATCGCCTTATGGCGATTCAACAGAGCCGAGAAGACTGCTTCGAATGCCGCGAAAGCTTGCTCAAACCACGGCGGAAGACGAGTAACGCCGAGCACAGTAAACGAGCATCAAATCTCGACTGGGAACCGCTGTTCGATGTCACTACCTACTGCTCGCTGACCAGTCAGCGAGCGTAGGGAAAAGTTGCCAAGCCGAGCGTGAATCCGGTGTACTATCGGAGAGCGGATGAGGAGCAGGGCCCAGATCGAACGATCAATCCTGTGTTCTAATCTTTCTTCCTTGCTACTGATGGATGCGCTTCATCACACTTCGACATTCCGGACAGGCAACTGAGGCCCCTTTGTCGGTACATATTTGGTTTTCACAGTTGACACACTCGTAGATATGGCTCGTCATCGTCTCTTGATTTTCGAACTCACACGGAAAGAGTCATGTGTTTGTTTGTTATTCACATCTACTCAGCGGTAGGGGGAATGATTGGTTACAAGATAGTCATTCTCTGTTTCATCCTCTTCGAAGCGCAGCACAGTAGTGAAATCCGGAATGAATCGAGATCAGGGCTCTGATCCTACCGAGAATCGGCTGAGTGCCGTCCGATAGATAGGATTCCTCCGCGGCCTCGGCAGCTTGAACGATCCGTTCTTCCGCCTGTGATCCGGCGATCTCTGCGAGATCTGTGACCGTTTCGGCAGTGGTAGCCGCCAGATCGCCGGGCGTCTCGATACCCGCGTCGTGGAGCCGCTCAGCATAGGTTGGACCGATAACGTCGAACGCTTCTTTGAACGCGACGGATTGCTCTGAGCTACTTCCATCGTTTCTGTGGAGCGTGAGTCCATCAGAGCTGGATGTTACCGTGGTCTTTCGACGGACTGTCGATCCGTTTGCGATCGAGCATCCCGAGGTCGCGGATCAGGCGCTCGCGCGTCTCGCACGGTTCGATCACGTCGTCGATGTAGCCACGTTTGGCGGCCGAGTAGGGATTCGCGAACTCCTCGCGATACTCGTCCATCAGCGCCTGGCGCGTCGCTTCCGGATCGTTCGCGGCGGCGATCTTGTCACTATAGAGAATGTTGACTGCACCGCGCGGCCCCAGCACTGCGGTTTCCGCACCAGGCCACGCATAGTTGGTGTCCGCGCCCAGCAGCTTCGATCCCATCACGATGTACGCGCCACCGTACGCCTTCCTGAGGATGACCGTCGACAGCGGCACCGTGGCCTCGGCGTACGCGTAGATCAGTTTCGCGCCGTGGCGGATGATGCCGTTGTGTTCCTGATCGGTGCCCGGCATGAATCCCGGCACGTCAACGAACGTCAGGACAGGAATATTGAACGAGTCACAGAACCGGACGAACCGCGCGCCCTTCTGGCTCGCCTCGATATCTATGGTGCCCGCGTTGACGCACGGCTGGTTCGCGACCACGCCCATCGGAGAGCCGTCCATCCGCGCGAACCCCGTCACGAGGTTCCGGACAAAGTCACCATGAACTTCGAAGAACGACCCCTCGTCAACGATGCCGTCGATGACTGCAGTCACGTCGTAAGGTTTCCGGGGTTCGTCGGGCACGATCCCGTCCATCGGCGAATCACGCTCGGGATCGTCCCACGGCTCGACCGCCGGTGGATCCTCGACGTTGTTCTGCGGGAGATACGAAAGCAGGCGCTTGATGTCGTCGAGTGCGTCCTCTTCCGATTTACACGTCCTGTGCGCGACGCCGCTCTCGGTGGCGTGGGTGGTCGCCCCGCCCAACTCGGACATCGAGATCTCCTCACCCGTCACGGTTTCGACCACGTCCGGGCCGGTGATCATCATGTGGGAGGTGTCCTCGACCATGAACGTGAAGTCGGTCAGCGCGGGCGAATAGGTCGCCCCGCCAGCGCAGGGGCCCATGATCGCCGAGATCTGCGGAACGAGTCCGCTTGCCTCCGTGTTCCGCCGGAAGATCTTCGCAAAGCCTGCGAGCGAGTCGATCCCCTCCTGGATGCGTGCGCCCGCCGAGTCGTTCAGCCCGATGATCGGAACGCCGTTCTCGATCGCCTTGTCAATCACCGTACAGATCTTGTCGGCGACCGCCTCCCCGACCGATCCACCAAGGACGGTGAAATCGTGGGCGAAGACGAACACGGTGCGGCCATCGACCTCACCGTAGCCGGTGACGACGCCATCGCCTGCGTACTGCTTGTCGTCCATGTCGAAGTTGGTCGAGCGGTGTTCGACGAACTGGCCGACCTCGCAGAACGTGCCGTCATCAAGGAAGTAGTCGATCCGCTCGCGTGCAGTGAGCTTTCCCCGGTCGTGTTGGGCCGCGATGCGCTCGGTGCCGCCGCCACGCTTTGCCTCCGCGCGCCGCCAACGGAGTTCCTCGGTCGGCGACTCCACAACGTCGGCGTCGACGGTGTCCGTTTCGGTGTCAGCCTCAGCATCGGTCTCGTCGGGGACGGCGGCTGGGTCTTCGGTCACCACGTTACCATTCCATCCCGCCGTTAACGCCGAGGATTTGACCGGTCATGTACGCCGACTCCTTTCCTGCAAGAAATCCGACGATCCCCGCCACATCGTCGACCTCGGCGAAGCGATCCAAGGGAATACGTTGGAGGATCTTCTCCAGAACATCATCAGGCACGTCACAGAGCATGTCGGTCTTGACGAACCCCGGCGCGACACAATTCGCGGTGGTGCCCGAACTGGCGAGTTCGAGCGCGAGAGTCCGGGTAAACCCGAACAGCCCGCTTTTGGTGGCCGCGTAGTTGGCTTGGCCGTAGTTGCCCTCTTGTCCCACCACCGATGAGATATTGATGAGCCGGCCGTGTTTCGCCTCGCGCAGATCGTCGTAGAACGCCTGCGTGCAGTTGTAGACCCCACCGAGATTCACGTCGATTACGCGCTCCCAGTTCGCGCGAGTCATATTCTCAAACGTTCGATCGACAGTGATGCCCGCGTTGTTCACGAGGACATCTACCGGCCCGAACGCATCATGAACTGCATCGCACATCGCTTCAACCGCGGTGTCTTCGGCGACGTCAGCTTGGAGTGGAGTCGCGCTCCCGCCCGCGTCCTCAATCGCGTCAGCCACCTCGTAGGCGTCGGCCTCCGATGATCGGTAGTTCACACCGACGTTAGTACCCTGATCGCCGAGCGTTTCAGCGATCCCGCGGCCGATCCCTCGCGATGCACCCGTTACCACGCACGTATATGTATCCGTCATTTGCTTGCTGTGGGTTGATCGAGGAGAGACGACCTCACCCATCGCTCTGCATGCCGCTCGCTCTACCTACGTGCCGTCTGCAGCCCGATTGGCACCAGTCAGGTCTATCACATTCTCCCCCTTGACCATCATGATCGCTGTTAAGTGTGATAAGTATTCTGGTGAGAAAATATATGTTCTATAATGAAGGTACTGCTGGTGCAGAGTACCAAACCAGCGAAAAGAGGAGCAGATATCCCCCGGAAGAAATTCGATTCGGAGAATTTTGTGCGAGGCGATTTGTGTTGATACAGATACTCGCTGGTCATGAGGTATCGGATGCGCCGAGTGAGTTGAGGAACTCAGTGATCGTGCGGTGTCTGGCAGGACCCGAGTACGGCGACACCTCGCGGAGGGTCTCGTCTTCGTAGACGGCAAGATAGAGCATCGGCGGTGCAATGACTTCTTGAGTGGTGTCGGTAGCCAGTGACGACTGTTCGCGACGCTGGAACCCGGACTAGAGACTGTGGCTGTTTTGGTCAGCCCACGCTTCGAACTCGTGGGCTTTGTCGAGTGCCGTCGATGCGGTCCCATCCGGATATCCGCTACTGGCCGTCGCGATGTACTCTCTCCATGTGTTAACCGTGAGAACATCGAGAAGGCCGTTCTGGTCGAAGTCTTCCAACTGTGCAAGAACGGCCTGCTGGAGGTCATGAATACCGGGAGCACGTTCCCGCATCCAGAGTTCGGCTCTGAGATGAGCGCGGTCAGCATCTATCTGCTCGGTGGCCCAGGCAGAGCCGTCGCGGGTCGCCGTCGACGAGAAACAGATCACCGTCGATGGCGAGAAGAAGTGGCTCTACCCACGATCGACACTGTGACCGTCGTTGGTTTTTTCGCTGTCGTTATCGGCTTCTCGCTGGTGAGTCGAAGCACGTTGCAGGAAACGATTGCTCAGCTCAGGGATTCCACGCCGCGCGTTCGCCCAGTCTCTCAAAAACGTGGCGATTGATCCAGCTGTCTACGTATGTTCGAGAATCCACCCTGAACGGCAAACCGGGGTTGTGTCTCAGCCGCTATTGGTGAATAGTTGGATCTGTAGAAGCGCTCAGGATGTATCGGCACGCACGAATGTTACGGGACAGGGTGCGGAAAGCATCACTTCCTGAGCAGTAGAGCCGAAGACTGCCTTACCGGCGGGCGAGCGCTGCCGGCCGCCAACGATAACAAGATCGGCATCTGCTTTTTCCGCCAGCCCCACGATGCTGTCGCCGTGGCCGCCGATCGCACCGCCGACAGCATGTTCGACGCCGGTCTCGTCAAGCTGACCGATGAGCTCACGGATCGTAGCGTGTCGGCTCGCTACATCGTCCGGTGATACCTCTCCACTCGTCGTGTCGAATCCAAGTCGATCGAGGGATTCGGCATATTCCTCGTCGGTAAAGACGTGGCCGAGCACGACGGTTGCGTCCGACGGCCCAGCGATGTCAATCGTCTCTTCAGCCAGTCGATCGATTCGATCAGCGTCACC
>NZ_JAQJDA010000044.1:0-10104 GCF_028617175.1 Halococcus sp. PRR34
ACTCTGATCCCGCCTCACGTCTGGTCTCTTTCAACGTATCTGCTCGTACCGTGACCGATAGAGTGGACAACTAGCGAGTGTCGTTCCGAATCGACGCGCCCAGTGATCAAGCATTGTGAGCAATCTTCGTTGCAGAAGGCTCACAACGCCCGGATCGACGATGATGTCTACAATCAGCGGTCAATGAGCGAAACCGTGTTTTCGATGCTGAAGGCGGATGACGGCGAGAATTTGCACACGAGGACGTGGCACGGACAATTCCGGGAACTGACCCGGAAGTGCATCGTGCATAACCTCTCGCGGGCGGTCGGCTAACGCCGCCGCCCGCTCTTTCTCCGCCAGATGATCTGAGAGGAATCACCGATCTATTCAGTGATCTTTCCTAAATCTGGCAATTCTAACTCGATCGCAAAGCCGGGTTTCTGCATCAGCCGTCACGTCGAATCGGCGGAAAGAGGAGCTGTGAGTGTCATCAAGCCACCCCACCCCTTCGCCATCTATCGATCAACAGAGCATGCCAAACGATGCGGTGCAAGACAGAAACTCCACATCCACCATCATCGGGCACATATCGACCGATCCACAGAGTCAGATTGTAAACATCTGTGCCGAGTGCTTAAGGTATCCAAGCAGGTAGTGATGCCATGTCAGTTTCTGACGCGGAGAAGTTTCGGCAGGCTGGGATACCCCTTTGGCCACGGACCACTGAAAGGATCAGAATATGAAGAGCGAAGTTACTCAAGAGGAAGCATTCGAGGCCGTTGAGCGAAAGAACAGAGAGGGCTCTAACCCGACGGCAGGTGATATCGCAGACGAACTCGGTGCCCCTCCGCCTGAAGTGTTAAATGTTTTGGGAGACCTCAGGGATGTCGATAAGGTGAGAAAATCTGAACCGGAAAATGGAGATCTCATCTGGTTCGTTCGTGGTCAAAGTAAAGATAGCGAGGAGGATGACCACGGGAACTGAGCGCCTCGGGAAAAGATGATTCCAGGCGGATAGATTGCTCTTGCACGATTGGATTCGAAATCAATACCGAAGCCTGAATTACACGGAAATTATGCTTGATGAACCTATACCGGAATCCAACCTAGGATTCAAAGGACCAGTCGATGCGATCGAACGTGTATCCACCACAGTGAGGGCAGACCTGCCGCCGGAGTTCGAAGCGCATGCTGCAGGTGTGACACTCGTATGGTAGCGGCTCATCGCGGGCAGGCCCTGCGAATACCGCCCTGACTTTGGCAAGCGTGCTCACTGTGAACCCCCCAAGATTACACATAATGGGGCGCGAATAGAAAACGTTTGTCCCACGAATATGCCGTCTACTATCATGTTTAGCAGAAATCCTCATACACCCACCAGACAATACCCCCGACGGCTGTCAGAAATTCCGTGCAAGGCTTAGAGGCTCAGCAGAATAACAGGCGGTGGCCGAGTTGTCGATTTTCTTGCTAATTTCACGTGAGGTGCGGTCTTCGCAAATTGAATTACATCTCCTGTTTTTGCTTCTAAACAGTCTCGCCTGGATCTGCAAGTCTAAGTATCACTACAGAGAATTCCCGTCATGGACAAATCAACCGTACCGGAGGCGTGTAATATCACACGAACGGGTTCTGCGGTGATTCGCCTATGACACGAGATGACGACTGTTTCCACGAGAACCGATTCAAGACGCTCGCCGTCGGGGCAGCTGAGAACGCGACGCGCCCCGACAAAGGCGGAACGAGCGACGTCATTCCGCCGATACACCTCTCGAGCACCTTCGAGTGGGGTAGCGGGGACAATGCCAACGAACACGACTACTCGCGCGAGAGCAACCCGACGCGGGCGGCCCTTGAGAAGCAGCTAGCACGACTCGAAGGCGGCGAGCACGGACTGGCGTTCGCCTCGGGGATGGCCGCCATCTCGACGACGGTGCTGTCGCTGGTCCCGCCAGGGGGCCACCTCATCTCATCGGACTCCGTCTATAGTGGGACCGAGAGACTACTCACGGACTTCGTCGCCAATCACCTCGGCGTCGACGTCGAGTTCGTCGACGCCCGCGAGCCCGAAAATGTCGCCACAGCGGTTGATTCGGAAACCGCCCTGATCTGGGCAGAGACACCGACGAATCCGTTGATACGCCTGTGCGATGTCCGCTCGATAGGTGACATCGCCGACGACCACGGCGTCCCGTTCGGGGTCGATAGCACCTTCGCAAGCCCGTACTTCCAAGCCCCGCTCGAACTGGGTGCCGACATTGCCGTCCACAGCACCACCAAGTACCTCAACGGCCACTCCGACTCGATCGGCGGTGCCGTCGTCACCGACAACGACGAGATCTTCGAGAATCTGGCGTTTTCTCAGCGGATCGGGCTCGGAAACATGCTTTCGCCGTTCGACTGCTACCTCGTTGCGCGGGGTATCAAGACGCTGCCCGCACGGATGGAACACCATCAGGAGAACGCGATGGCGGTCGCTCGTCTCCTCGAAACCCACGACCGGGTCGCCCGCGTCTACTATCCGGGCCTAGAGAGTCACCCGCAACACGAGCTCGCGGCCGAACAGATGTCGGGATACAGTGGGATGCTTTCCTTCGAATTCGACGGCACGCTTGTTGAAATCGAGGCGTTCATCGATGGTCTCGAGCTGTTCACCCCAGGGGCTAGTCTCGGTGGTGTCGAGAGCCTCATTGAGGTGCCGTCGCTGATGATCCCCGACGAAGTCAGCCACGGGTCTGCTACCGCGGAGATTCCCGAGACCTTGGTCCGGATATCGGTCGGCATCGAAGATGTCGACGATCTTTGCGAAGACCTCCGGACGGCGCTGCCGTAGGCGCGCGTTCCCTTTTCTCCCGACCGTCCCGATCGGCAAGCAGGTCGACTGTCTATCGGTCGTAGCAGCCGCAAGCGGGAATACGAGCCGTTTCCAATCGAAAGAGTGCGGATTATTCGAGGGGTTCGACGGCGTCTCCAGGGCGAATCAACCCATCTTCAAGAATGTCTGCTCGGAGACCTCCTCGGTGAGTGAGTGCCTGCAATACACCATCTTGAGTAATGCGCTGAAGGTGACTACACGGTTCACACAACCGATTGCCTCGGCAGATAGCGTCACCGACTCGGAACTGTTGTCCAACGAGATGGTTGAGTGCGACATCACGAGTTTCGATGTTCCGTCGGTGTTCTCCGGGTGCGAGTTCGATTTCCGCTTCACGTTCGATTGCTGTAACAGCCTCCTGCTCGATCAACGTGAGGTCGTATCCATCGTGGCGTTGCTCATCTGAGTCCCACTTGACGAAGGTCCCTGTCTCGATCTCGCTAAAGTACCGATCACCTCGTAGCCCCTTTCCGGCGATCGCTTCGACATCGACCTGTTCTTCCATCTGAGCTTCGGCTTCATGTGCGATAAACGCCCGTTCAACGGTGCCAGACCCGGTCATGCGTGCTATACCATTTGACAGAGATATAAACAGCCGGAAGTACGACCCTGCGAATGACCGATACGCGCCCTGTATCTTGCACGCCAATTTTAGCAGATAGCCAATCTGTGATATTGGAAGAGTGCGAAAATTTCGGCCAAACCCTATAGCTTATGGCTGGAGTGACCCGAACGCGGGCAAAAGACCTACGCTTGTGTAGCCACCACGCACAAACGGGAGACTCATGATAGTTGGGAATGCTCACCCCCACTCGACTCTCCCTGACGGACCACGATAGCGAGCGTGCCGGCGACGCCGGCGGGCACTGGCCTTGAATGGCCACCGAGGTATACCCCTGTGGAGTAGACTAACCCGCCACCGAAATGCATCATTCCGACACGCTCGCCCTGATAGTCCGCCGATCTACCCAACCAGAGATTGGCTGATGGGTTTGAAAATGAAATTTTAAAATTTTTCGTGTACTGTGCGCTCCTCCTCTCCTTCCCCTCAATTTCGAACCTACTGGACGCTCTCGTCTGTATTCTCGAGCCGCATGCCGTCAAGCTGCTCGCTGATACCGCTGGTTTTGGTGTCGAGTTCCTCCACGAATCCGCTTGTTTGGTCGGTTGTCGTCGCTCCTTGACTGGTGGGTTCGATCAGATTCTCTTCTTCGAGCACCCGCAACGAATAGCGCACCTTGTGATGCTCGTAGCCGGTTTCATTCGATATCTTCACGATCCCGATCGGTTCGCTTTCGATGACTATCCGTAGTATCCGAAGATGGCGGACCAGCATGTCTACCTCTTTTTCCATCCGATCAATCACAATGTGTGTTATCATGTAACTTTGCGAGTTAAGTGTTATTGCCGAACTGACCCCCCTATCGACTCACCGGGACCTGTCCCAGTGGAGTTCGAGACTAACTGAACTGTCGGCCGGAGACTCCGTGTCTTCATCAGAAGCAACGACACGGTGCGGCGAGGGAAACCGGATATCGTTCTCGTTCGTAACCAGTTTCAGTTCGCCACCTTCAGAAAGCGTCCTCTCAGCTCTGGACACTGCCTCGACAATGCGCTGTCGATCTGCTGTATCGCTCTTTTTGCCTTCGCTGTTAGTTCGTGCTGCCCTCGTTACTGGCTCAATATCGACATCCGCGCTCCGATTCGAGAGTACGGCGTTGACAGCGACGCCAACCAAGATAATCAAGCCACTGAAATAGAGCCACGTCAACAGTACAAGAACACCAGCGATCGCACTACTTTCCGGTGATTTGAACTGCGTATACAGCCGGAATACCGACTCGAACGCGGTCAGTCCAACGGCGGTCACGAACACACCAGGCAGGATCTCCCCCAGTGTTACGTCAGTATCCGGGAAAATGTAGTACATCGGTACGAACGTGATCGCTAACCCGATAATGAGGACTACCGGCCGGATGATCGTCGCAATCACTCCCGGATCGACGCTCGACAATATCGAATTTATCGCCCATCCCGCCACCAACGCGAGTCCGAACGTCAGAAACACCACCACCCCATCGGTGAGCTGATCGGTGAAGGTATTCGCCGATCCTGTCTCGTAAATATCCGAAAACGCGGTGTCGAGCCCGCGAAAAATCCGGAGTGTTCCCCACAGCAGTACTCCCAGTCCAAGGATCGAGAGTCCCGTGGATGTCCCGGCAGTTTCGAGTTGACCGATAAGAACACCACCAGTGCTCGGCGTGAGAACACGTTCGGCAAACGAGACGAACGCCGTTTCGAGACTCCGATCGCCGACAGTCGAGATGATCGTCAGCACCAACACCAACAGCGGAAGCATCGACACGAACGCGTGATACGCAATACTGCCCGCCATGAACGTCACCTTCTCTGTACGGAGTTCGTGAACGATCGCTCGAACGATACTGATGGGACGGTCGAATCGGCTCTCGTCGATCCGTTTAGTGAGAGGTTTCATGAGTGAGTGATGGACTTGGCTTGAAGAACAGCCTCGATAGGATGGTTGATTACGAAACTGTGTTCATTCCGTCCAATATGCTTCACGCCGTCTGATCGGATTCAAGCTACCCTCGAAAGGGTTCCGAGAAACCCTTTGGCGAGAGTGGTGGTGTCAGTCGTCGGTCGATCCTGGCGACTCGAAGCCGTCGTCCGGCCCAGAGTCCGATTCTGTGTCCTCGTTGAGATCGGACGCGCTACTGCGCGCACTCCCCACCCAGTCGTCGATGTTTTCGGCAACGAAATCCTGCCCACCGAGTGCAAGCATGCCACCGACACCGATAGCGAGCGCAAGCCCGAGTGCGCCGAAGAACGCCGTGATAACCGTGTCGAACAGGCTCGTCAGCACGGACGTGTCGAACCCGGCCGTGTCGAGCGCGAACACGATGACGATGTAGTAGACGAACAGCTGGACAGCCAGACCAGCGATGTCAGCCGCCCGGCTCGCGTCGACGCTCGCCACCATGTCACCGAGCAGGTCGGCGACATAGATTCCGACAATAAGGACGGCGAGAGCGCCGAGGATCAGTGGGATCTGGCCGATGAAATCGGTCAATGGTTCCGACAGCGCCGGGAATTCGAGCGTATCGACCGCCGCGACCAGCGCGAAGTAGTAGATGAGGAACTCGACGAGTTTCCCGACGGCGTTGCCGATGCCGCCGACCGCGTCCGTAGCGTCAGCGAGCGGCGTGTCTCGGACGTAGGTGTCGAGCCCGAATCCCGAAACCACGCTAGCGACGAGGTCGCCGACGAACCGACCGATGGCGAACCCGACTACGAGGATGACGCCGGCAACGATGATCTGCACCGCACCGTTGGCGATGTTCGTCAGGAACCCACCCGGAATCGCGATGCCGGCGTAATCGAGCGCCATAAGCAGCGCGACGAAGTAAATGAGGTACTCGACGATCTTCCCGACAGCGGTGCCGATACCGCCGACCGAATCGGTGGCATCGGCGAGCGGCGTGTCGCGGACGTAGCTGTCGAGGCCCAACCCGGCGACAATGTTCCCAACGAGACCCCCGACGAATCGACCGATAGCGACTCCGACAATGAGGATTGCGATGGCGACGATGACCTGGACCAGTCCGCCACCGACACCAGTCAGGAACCCGCCGGGAACCGGCATTCCGAGGTAACTGACCGTAGCGAGGACTGCAAGGAGGTAGATGACGTACTTGACGAATTTTCCGAGCGCCTGTGCGATGCTCTGATCCGCATCGCTCTCGCGTTCGAGGGGTGTCCCCTCGGTGTACTGAGCGGGACCGATCCCCTGGACGAGGCGTTTGACGATCCCACCGAAGATCCGGCCGACGATCCATCCGAGCAGGAGGATGACGATCGCGCCAACCACCAATGGGATCGCTTCGAGGAACCCGTTGACCAATGGCTGGAGCGAGTCCGGGACTGTCTGGAGAACGACACCATCGCCGAGTATGTGTGGACTTGTCATTGCTATCACCGATGTCACGCACTCGCTGCCGGCCAGTTCATGCGAGACGGCAGCGATTCACAGAGTCGGCCCATAAATGTTTGTCACGATAGAATACATTGGTTCAATACTATTCAGTGGCCAAGTGTTTGCATATCCTGCCACGTACCCGTTGTATTCTCTCGATATAGGCCGTTATCGCTGATAAAACAGGGTACGTGAAGTTCTGTGAGTGATAGAGGTACTCATCAAACTCTTTCCCATCGAGATGCAGGTTGTCCATCGGTGGACGTTCGTTGAGGAACGCTTGGCGTTGATTGGCGAGCATATCGCAGTCGTGTTCAAGCGTATAGAGTCGGTCACGAGCGGCCCTGAGTTCCCTGGCGGACCACTCTTCAAGTGGTGAATTAGCAAGTTCAGAGACAGCAGCGTCGATCTCGCACAGTTGTTCGGCAGTTTCCGCGAGCGAGGTGGCTTCTCGATCGAGCCACATCGAGAACGCTTTGCGCTCGCGATACGCCTGCTTTGCAGCATCAAGGATCGTCGTCTGGAGGTCCGGGGAGATGTGGGTATTCTGCCTGAGGACGTGGGCAATGGCTGGCCCGAACTCTGCCGCGATGGTTTCATAGATCGAGGCGTCGTTGTACTCGTCGGCGTAGTGGTTGGTATCCAGTAGCGTCTCCTGAAAGGCGTTCTCGATCCGTTCGACCATCGCTCCGCCGGGTTCCGTATTGGGGTGTACACAGATTGAGTTCTGTGGTTGCCCCCAGGCCTCGTTCTGGGAGTGACTGCATTCGATATCGGCAACGTGGGTATGAAACCGCTGGAATGCGCGCTCTTCGACCTGTGTTCGGGCCTGTTCTTGCTCAACACGCTCGCGCGCGTTGTTGATAGGTTCGGTCGCTTGTGAGGTCATGATGTATCTGTGGGCAGAACGTGTGAATTATAGGGACATGCTCGTCCGACAGTATCCAATCTCTGAATGGCGTCACTCGATTTCAGAGCGGTGTTACGGTTGGCACTGACCGGACAGCCGTATCTGGCCGTTCGATAACGGCCGTCAGTGTCGCGGTGATCGGGCATCACGGACGTCAGCCCCGTCGCGGACTTTCCCTGGGCAATTCGGACAGACGCGTACTGATTCCATTCCAGTAGGTGCGAACACCCGGACATACTGGTCGGTGACGAACGCTTCGCAGTTCTGGCATTCAGGCATGTGATGATTGGTCTTCGTGGAGTGTAACCTGCACAAACTGGTCGTTGCCACAATTTTGGCACTGGGTTGCACTCATCGGAGCCAGGCTTCCATCGCTGGTGGTTCTGGCAGGATACAAGCTGTTGCACTGGTCACAACAGAGAAGCCTGCTATCGCTTCTTTTCACTTTTCCATCTGATTCATCATCCATTCCGTCGGTCGCACGATAGTGCTCCTCACCATTGGTCTTTTCGGCCAGTTGGTTCCGTCTTTGAGGAGTTCGCTTTCGGCGAGTGATTCAAAGATTTCGTGCATCGACCTCATCAATCTCTATTCTTCCGAGATATCGTACAGAAATCGCAACGTTGATTGTTTCCTCGTCTATCTACTCGGGCGGATCCTATGATACCACTCCAGCAGGGGTTTTCACTCGACCCACAGTCGTTGCTGAATCAGTACGGACCGGCACTCATCAACGCCGCCGTGACGATCGTGCTGTTCCTCGTTTCGTTCGTCATCATCTACTACGTTGGCAAGGCCATCGTAGTCCGGATGTTGAACGCCGCGCTCAATAGCCGCGATGTCGACGAGACGATTGCAGGGCTACTCATGAGTACCGTGGTCGCGATCACGGCTGTGGTTGCGATCGTGATCGCAGCCACCATTGCAGGTGCTGGCGTCGTGCTCGCGGCGTTTGCGACACTCGCCGGTGCGCTCGCACTCGCGGTCGGGTTCGCTGCACAGGACCTCATTTCGAACTTCGTCGCGGGAATATTCATCATCCAGGACGAACCATTCAAGGTCGGTGACTGGATCGAATGGGACGGCAACGTCGGCGTCGTCAGGGAAATCCAACTCCGGGTCACGAAACTCGATACGTTCGACAACGAAGAAGTCACCGTCCCGAATAGCGACCTCGCCAGCGCCGTTGTGACTAATCCTACGGGCAACGATCAGCTCAGAGTCGGCGTCGACTTCGGCATCGAGTATGACGACGATATCGAGGCGGCTCGCGCGGCAATTCTCGACGAGGCACGGAAACTTGATGGTGCGCTCGCCGAACCCGAACCTGCCGCGCCGGTCACGAGTCTCGGCGATTCCGCGGTCGTGCTCTCGGGACGTGTCTGGATCGACCCGAACCGTACCGGCTACGCACCGACCGCCGCCGCGTTCACTGAAGCAGTCAAGAAGCGCTTCGACGCCGAGGGCATCGGCATGCCGTACCCCTACACCGAACTCACCGGGAGCGTCGATGTCGAGAGTCCCGACGAAGCAGGATACACGGCGACGAACGACTAATCACAGCAACTCTACTGGTTCGAATCCGGATTTTCGCATTTTTGACGCCGACCACACTGGTTCGAGTCGCTTAATCACTCGTATGGAGCAGTGAGAACCGATATTTCGGGTGTCGCAACCGACCTCGATACCAGCGGCGTCACTTACGACTCTCGCTCATCGTAAGGATCGGAAGCGTCTGTCTCTGGGACTGAATGGAATGGCGAAATGGCTTCGAGCGGCAACTCTTCTGAGTGCTTCTTGGAGAGTATGGGAGGGCACTGAGAGTGCGTCATTGACATCGGCAATGTTAGCCTTTAGACGTACCATCATGGCGATTGCCTTGGTTTAGATGCGTATGGCCGATAATACAGAAGATCGCTCTCTTGCGACCGATTCAGTACATGCCGGGCAAGACCCCGATCCCGCAACTGGTTCCCGCGCACCACCGATCTACCAAACCAGTTCCTATGTTTTCGATGACGCCGAAGATGCCGCCGCCCAGTTCTCGCTCGAAGAGCCGGGCTACATCTACTCCCGGTTGATGAACCCGACGCTCGAAACGCTGCAGGACCGCCTTGCGGCGCTCGAAAACGGTGTTGGAGCCGCTGTTACCGCGTCCGGGATGGCCGCGCTCGATCTCACCACGTTCCTGCTCGCGGCCGCGGGCGACAACATCGTTACCGGCTCGTCGCTGTACGGCGGTACGTACACCTATTTCACCCACTCAGTCGAACGGCGGGGGATAACCACCCGGTTCGTCGATCCGCTCGATTACGAGGCATATGCCGACGCTATCGACGAGGA
>NZ_JAQJDA010000045.1:0-9645 GCF_028617175.1 Halococcus sp. PRR34
TTGGGACTCCGCCTCACGTCTGGCCGATTTCTACGCACTTGCTCGTACCGTGACTGGTAGAGTGGACAACTAGCGATAGTGCGGATACACCAACTACGCCCAAAACACTCCGCATCCGCCGACCACACTGCAAACGCTCACGCTGTCGCGTGACCGATGCACTCCGGTGCTCGCTCCCGCCCCCCGATGGAACCGTTTCGTTCGACGCCCTCGTCGGCGAATGTTCGCGCACGAATCGGAAAGACGACGCGAGAGTGACTCGGAACCATCACGAGAAACGCTCGAATCCGAGAAGCACCGCGAGGCGGTCGCCGTCAGACTGCACTACAGAGACCTGTCGATGCTCGCGGATGCGGGTCTCGTCGAGTGCGACCGCTGGCGCGCGACGATACGGGACACGTCGAACGGGCCGATGGAGAAATCGTTCGGAAACGTTGCAGGAGACGCTGAATCGGGAGCGACTGTGGGGCGAACGGAGTCGGCGACTCATCGTCACGAAGTCACTTATCCGAGAGACGGCCATGGTGGTCAACAATGAGTGAGACGGAATCGTACGACATTTCACAACCGCCGGAGACGATGGTCGAACAGGCCGGGGACAACCGAGTTACCCAGTGGTTGCTCATCACGGGCGACCGCCGCGCCGTCGCCGCCGCCATGCTCGTCGGGACGTTCGTGGCGTTCGTGATTTTCGGTCTGTACGGTCCACGCTCGATACAGAAGTTTCTCTCAACCGGCACCATTGGAGGAACGCTGTTCTATGCGCTGTTGACCGGCATCATCACGACTGTGACGTTGGTGCTCACGCTCTCGCAGTTCGGTCTCTCACAGCAACTCTCCTCGGACCTCGGGAGCTTCCGCGACCGCATGAACCACTCGATGGAGTTCCGCCGCGACGCGGAGAACCACATCGATGTCGGCGTCAGCCCCGGACAGCCCACGGAGTTCTTTCAGGCGCTCGCCAGAGCAGTCGAGAAGGAACTCGACGACTTGGACGGGGCGATGGCCGATGACGACAATCCCTCCGGGACCGGGGAGGTCGCTGAGTACATCGATGTCGTCCGCGCGTACAGCGAGGACGAACGTGAGCGGTTGGAAACCCCGACGTTCGGCTCCTTCGGCGCATTGTTGCCGGTACTCAACCACAACTACTCGTGGAAAATCTATCTCGGGCGACAGCTCCGCGACGAACACGCGGACGAACTCTCGAAAGAAGCAATGGAACAGTTCGACGAACTCATCGAGACGCTGTTGTTCTTCGGCCCGACGCGCGAGTATTTCAAGTCGCTGGCTCTGTTGAAACCCTCGGAATTTGATACAAGCGGCGTGCTGATTATAGAGGCTGAATTCAGCACGACGAGTTCGTTTATTTCCGCCTACCCTCTGCTGAACCAGCCGTTAGGAAGGGAGTGCATATTCAGCACCACCCCACAAAATGGAGAGTTGCAGGTTGTCTATAGTACAACGTCACCTAGTTGTGTCGGATTCCTCCTCGGGTCCACCACCGTTTTCCGGTAACTGGATGCCCGGTCTCGGCGTTTCGAACGGGCGACCGCCTTTCAAACTGAACAGCATCTCCCGGCTCGACAGAACCCGAATCTCCGGATACCGGCGTCTCACGGCTTGCGCGTAGCTCGCGAGCGCGACCAATACGACGCCACCAGTCGTGTTGCCAAGCAGGATCGGAAGCCAGAACTCATAAATCAGGGTGAGTACTCCCGGACTCGGCGTCTTGAGAAACACGACGAAGAGTGCTTCAGCGCCCGAACTCACGACGTGGTACAGGCCGAGGACGGGAATCGTGTAGAAGACGAGATAGGTGATTACGACACGCGAGATCGTGTCTCGCGCAGCCGTATGGAGCCACATCACGCCAGCAACGAGCCACCCCGCGAACAGGGCCTTGAAGAACAGGTCCCACCAGCCCAGTTCGAGGCCGTGCTGGAGGAATTCGGCTCCGACCTCCATCTCTGCCGGCGTAAGTACGTGCGTGTTTGCGAGGATGAACGCGCCGAACGCGGCACCGATGACATTCGCCAGCAGGACAACGCTCCACATGCGTAACAGCAAGGGGAGACTGGCCAACCGGGTCAGCACCAGCTTGACCGGTGGGAGAGTGGTCTCGGTGTACAGTTCGTACCGTCCGAGAATGATGTACATGAACCCGATCGGATACAGCACTGCGGCGAGGAATCTATTGTTTGGGAACGTCGCGGTCCCGACCGTGTAGCCGATGAACGTCAAGACGATCGCGAAGCCGGCGGTGAAACCGCTGAAAAACAGTTCCGAGAGCGTGCTGGCGATTTCCTCGTCGGCGGACGCGAGCAGCCGTTGATGGATTTCATTCCATGAGAAGCGATCGCCGAGTGCCCAGCCCGTTGCCGGGACGCCGGAAGCAGCCCGGTCCTGGGATCGGACGACTGGTGGCGAGTCCTCGGATTCGTCACTCATGAATACCCTCCAGACAGCAGCTGCTGTGGTTCGACTGTATTCGGAGTCGGGTCCGCTCGTCGGACCTGAATAATCCGCGATCCCGGACTAAGATGAAATGGTGGTACCAGAATGTCTCTCCTCGAATATGGGTAACAATCTGTAGCATTATAAATTTATCAGCGGCAAGCGGGAGACGGCTACCGGCGTTCGGACGTATGGCGTTCCGTTATCCCGTGCATGTGAGTCAGGGCCAACTAACTGGTGACTATTCCTCTGAAGCTGCCATTCTGTTGACTACATCCTCTGTATCTATCACTCCGTTCCCGCGCCAAATGACGACCGACCAGTGACCGATACGCGCTGTGTATGCAGCACGGCCTGAACGAACTACTCTGTTCGTGTCACAAACACCGTGACCCACTCAGAGGCTGTATGCGACATGACTGAATCACTCCTTCCAATTCTCGCAAGCTGAATTTCCGGTCACTGAATCTGTAAACTAAGCTACGCCGACAACTTTGTTATCTCCCAACACAGACACGCATCTAATGTTTGAACAAAAAGAGTTCGAAGGTTATTGGTGGACTCCTAAATCTAAGGCTCTGTTGAAATCCCATGAGTTCTACATTATCGCCGCTGAAGCAACCGAGTGAACGGAATGCCTTTGCCTCGGTGGCGTCTTCAACGAGTATGCGCGGCCCCCTCCACACGCTCTGGAACACCCGCCTCATCGGAACGTACCTCCGATTACGTGTCGGATTTCTCCTCGCAGGGGTTCTAGCGCTTGCTGGTGGGGCCGTCCTACTCGGAATCGGCGGTGTCTGGGGGCTTCTGGCCCTCTTTGGCCTCGTCTTGCTAATCCTGTTGGCCCTTGGGTTCGTCCTGATTACTCGATAGTTCCGGTGACCATTCGCTCCTCTATAATCGACTACAACGCTCTCTACACCTCACGTTGAGAGTTCCTTGTCGATATTGTGGATGAGACAGCCGACAGCGATTTCCCGGAACTGTTTCCACCAGTGGCGTGAGCGGACGAATGCACCGTACTTGCGTTTGAGTCGAGAGTTCACCGTCTCGTTCTGACTGCGCTGACCGTAGAGATCGGCATCCAGCCGAGTATTCCATGCTTTCTGTAACGATGAAAACTCGCGGTGCTTGATGAGCGGTCGAACACCAGTACTACGGGCTAATGCGCGAACCTTCTGGTCGTCGTATCCTTTGTCCCCAAGGAGAATATCGACTTCCCGGGTATTCCGCTTGATGAGCGATGGCGCGATCTTCGAGTCGTGCTTTCTGGTCGTCGTCACGTGTACGTCGAGAATCGCGTTTGACCTCGTGTCTACGAGGAGCGTGACTTTCAACTGCTGAATCGTCAACTTCGTTCGTTTCGTGTAGTGCTTCGAGGCATGACTCCGGTCGAACCCAGAAGCATCGATTCCGACGATACCGTTGGTCGGAAGGGGTGCGACCGAGAGATTGAGAAGAACCCGCCAAACAGCCATATTGAGTCGATTGAACGCTTTACACAGTGTTGAGGGCGACGGGAGTTCCTCAAGGCTGATGGCGCTCCGAATCCGGGGCATCTCGATGAGTTCGTCGAGAAGCGTTCGGTACGTCGTATTCTTCCGAACCTTGAGGCACAGCAGGACGATGTGTTGGTGGAGTGTGTACCGGCGTTTCGAGAACTTCGATGAGTAGCGAGCGACAGCTCTTCGAGCCAAGTGATACGCCTGTTCAACAAACCGGAGTAACCGCGACTTTGGGAGAGCCTGCATTCGGTCAAACTACCGGGCGAACCTGTAACCCTCTGAGGATTTCAACAGAGCTAAGTCGCTCTATTTCCAGCGCGAACTCGTGGGCGTCGGGCGCGCCGTGTTGTACGCCGCGTTGCCCGCAATCGCGCTCACGGCGTACATGATGGTCCTGTTCGACCCGACCGCCGTGTCCGACTGGCTGTTCGGGGTCACCGATGTGGTCGGAATCCGTACGAGCTTTCTGTTCGTGGGCGTCGTGTTCGTACTCTCGCTGGTCCCGTTCGCGCTACTGCTTTCCTACCTGCTGCGGTTGCTCACCGTCGTGAACCGGACGCTGACGATTGGCCCGTTCTTCCTCGACGAATCACAACTCCCCGAGCGCGAGTAGCGCCCGCAGCGTTTTACGCGCCGAGTGCCTATACAGAACCGTGCCACAGGACGATTTCAGTTCTATCACCGGCCTGCCCGACGAACTCGACATAGAGGACGACCTCGCTCGGACTTCTCAGCGCGTCTCGATTCGGACGGACGAACGACGGTACGGCAAGGCCGTCACCATCGTTGAGGGTCTCGACCCGTCAGGGATCGACGTCTCGGAACTCGCCTCGGAACTCAAGAGCCAACTCGCCACCGGCGGCACGGTCGATGACGACCGCATCGAACTACAGGGCGACCACCGCGACCGCCTGCCCGAACTGTTAGAAGAGCGCGGATTCAGCGTCGAGGAATGAAAACTCAGGATGATTTTCAAGTATCCCTAGCGTACGCCGAATCGCTCAGTTCATGTAGTTTTCGCCCATCCGCTGGCCCTCGGCAACGAGCCGGCGGCCGGTATCGAGTCGGTTTTCTTCCCAGTTCCTGAGCGCGGTTTCGAGGTCGCGTTTCTCCAATGCGTCGGTGAGTTCGATACCATCGGCGGCGGCTTTTGCGGTTCCAGCGGCCGTGTGCGGTCGCGCGACGAACGCGCAGTCGCCGAGCAAGCATACGTGATCGAACACTATTTGCAGCACAGGTAGATCGTAAATCGTCTGGACGAAGGGTTCGTCGGTCGCCCGCACGAGGGCAGAGAACACGGGCGAAACGTGAACGGGTGCTTTCGCGCTCGCGTACAGTTAGCGGCAGCAACACCACTGGATGAACCGGATGCGCCGTCAGGGTGTTAACACCACCTTGATGCAGTCGTCTTCCTTGTCGCGGAATGTCTCGTACAGCTCAGGACCGCTCTCCAATGGCTCCTCGTGGGTGATGACGAACGACGGGTCGATGTCGCCCGCTTCGATGCGCTCCAACAGCGGGTCGAGGTAGCGTTGGACGTGGGTTTGGCCCGTCTTCACCGTCAGGGCCTTGTTCATCAGCGGCCCGATTGGGAAGTCGTTCATGGTGTCGATATAGACGCCCGGCATCGAGAGCGTGCCGCCCTTTCGGCAGGACTTGATGGCCTCTTGGAGCACGTACGGTCGGTCCGCCCCACCGTAATCCCCGTGACCATGTGCCTCCGACCCAACCGCGTCGATACACCCGTCCGGGCCGCGACCCCCGGTCATGTCCATCAGGCGGTCGTAGACGTCCTCGTCCTCGTAGTCGATGGTTTCGGCATCGCCGTGCTCTCGTGCCATCTCCAACCGTTCGGGCACGCGGTCGATGGCAACCACTTCGCCAGCACCAAGCATCTGAGCGCTCTGGATAGCGAACTGCCCAACTGGCCCGCAGCCCCAAACCGCGACCGTATCGCCCTCGTCGATGTCGGCGTTTTCGGCTCCCATGTAGCCCGTCGGGAAGATATCCGAAAGGAACAACACTTGTTCGTCGGGCAGGTCCGAATCGACCTTGACCGGGCCGACGTCCGCATAGGGTACCCGCAACTGCTCGGCCTGCCCGCCCGCAAAGCCGCCGAGCATGTGTGAGTAGCCGAACAGGCCAGCTGGCGAATGGCCCATGTTTTCACGGGCCATCTCCGCATTCGGGTTCGAGTCCTCACAGAGCGAGTAGAGGTCGTTCTCGCAGAACCAACACGAACCACAGCTAATCGTGAAGGGAACGACCACGCGGTCGCCCTCTTCGAGTGTCTCGACCTCGTCGCCGACTTCGATCACTTCGCCCATCGGCTCGTGACCCAGAACGTCGCCCTCTTCCATCGACGGCATGTAGCCGTCGTAAAGGTGGAGGTCGGAGCCACAGATGGCGGTGGCCGTGATATCGATCACCGCATCGGTCGGGTTTTCGATTTCGGGGTCGGGAACGTCATCGATGCGGACGTCGTTTTCGCCGTGCCATGTCAGTGCTCTCATTGGTTTCTCTTCCCGTAACAACTGACGATTGGGTTTTACCTAAAGATAGAGCCTGAATGTGCAAAGGGATACTCTCCCTCATACACAACACCGGATTTCAATCGTCTATTCGACCGGGAAACGAACGCAGTCCGGTCGAACGCCGGGAGACACCATTCAGCAACCACGAGACGACTGAATTACGGACGGACGACGAGTTTGCCGACGTACCCGCCCTCAGTGACGGCGCGATGGGCCTCGCCGACCGCTTCGAAATCGTACGTCTCGGCGATTTCGGCGGTGAGGTCGCCGCGTTCCACGAGGCGAGCGATGCGACGGAGAACGGGCCGGCGTTCGGGTGTATTGGCGATGGCCATTCCTCGAACGGTGACCTCCTTGTGTTGGAGCGGCGCGTCCTCGACCGCCGGGATTCCGCCTGTGATGGTGACAATACGCCCGTTCTGGGCGGCCACGGTCAAATCGAGGCCGAGGTAGTCGTCGAGGCGATGGTCGAGAATCACGTCAACACCCTCGCCATCGGTCGCCTCGTAGATTTCATCCGCGAGCGTCTCGCTGTCGTAGTCGAACGCCACGACCGCGCCGAGGTCGCGGACTCGCTCGCGCGCTTCCGCAGAGCCAGCGGTTGCGAGCACGTCGGCACCCATCGCGTTCCCCAACTGGACGGCGGTGTGCCCGACGCCACCGTTTCCGCCGTGGACGAGACAGTACTCGGTGGGCCTGAGTCCGGCGTTTTCGACGAACGCCATCCACGCGGTCACGCCCACGTTCGGAATCGCGCCGCCGACTTCGAACGAGATGTTTTCGGGGAGATGGGCCACCTTCATCTTTGGAATCGAAGCGTACTCGGCGAAGGTGCCACCCTCGCCGTGTCCCATCCCGCCAGCGAAGACGCGGTCGCCCTCCGCAAATCCCTCGACATCCTCGCCCACCTCCGCGACGACCCCTGCCGCATCGCCGCCGGGAATCGCTGGCAACGAAACCGACCCGTAGCTTCCCGCCCGAAACCTCGCATCGACCGCGTTGACGCTCGCGGCCCGCACTTCGATGAGGACCTCGTCCGCCGCCGAGTCCGGTTGGTCCACTTCGTCGACTTGCAGTACGTCCGGCCCGCCGTGCTCGTGATAGCGAACGGCTCGCATGGGTGGTCGGTTCGACCGAGTTCTGTATGGATTCTCGGATACCAGTGATAGGTTACCGCATTCCTGCGTTGCTCACTTGCGGCGGTCGTACCCTGTGGTGTCATAGCACAAGCAATTGGCCCCGAGGAGTTGGAACTCTCAATCGGCGTATTGAGCGGCGGTGAACCGGCGGACAGCAGTCCGATATTCCGGTTGTGCCTGCAACGCAATTCTCTCCGACAGTATCTCAGATGCGCTCTTCTTCTTCATCGCCGACGAACCGCCATTCGTCATCCCGGTACTCCACGTCCGGCAGCACAATCAGGCCGGGACGGACGACCTGCTCCCACCAGCCGTCGTCCGGGTTCTCATATCCGGCGGGGTGGTCGGAAAACACCACCGTCGTAATATCCTCCTTTTGGGCGCTGGCACCTTCCCGAAGGTAGCGATATGCTGCCCGAAGCGCCTCGCGCCGGCTCTCCTCCCAACCGTTTAGTGAATAGCGTGAGTTCGAACACTAGAGGGAACCATAATGGCAGACTCACTTGAAGACGAGAACGTCGCGGTCTTCATCGCACCGATGGGCACAGAAGAGGTCGAATTCACTGACCCCAAAGAAGCCGTCGAGAACGCCGGGGCGACCGTTGATGTCGTCGGGGCCGAGACCGGCGAGGTCGAAACGGTAAACGGCGACATCAACCCCGGCGGGTCATACGAGGTCGAGAAAACCTTCTCCGAGGTTTCCGCCGAGGACTACAGCGGGCTCGTGATTCCGGGCGGCTGTGTGGGTGCGGATCAACTCCGTGCGAACGACGACGCGGTGGCGTTCATCCGCGAGTACTTTGAAGCGGAGAAACCGCTTGGCGTCATCTGCCACGCCCCGTGGACGCTGATCGAGGCAGATGTAGTAGATGGCCGAACACTGACCTCCTATCCCAGCCTCCAGACAGACATCCGCAACGCGGGCGGCGAGTGGGTCAACGAGGAAGTCGTCGTCGACGAGGGACTGGTGACCAGCCGCAAGCCCGACGACATCCCCGCCTTCTGTGATAAAATCATCGAGGAGTTCGAGGAGGGTCGCCACTAACGGCGCAGTAGCGCGAAAGGGTCCATCGCCACGTCCGGCGTTCGTGAACGAGATGTGAGATTCGTCTTTGCTGCTTCTGCCTGTCCAATTTCAGATGTTAGGGGAGTTTGGCTTCCAGTACGTCGACTTCTTCTATCTCCGGCGGTTCTGCGAACAGCTCGTCCGCGTTTTCCTCCAAGGCAGCAGCGATTTCGCCCGAGAGATGCGCTTCCCGACCGGATTCATCCGGAAAGGTGTCGAAGATGCCGAACGTCGAATCGTCCATGCGGAGCGCGAACCACGTGGTGGTGTCCGGTTCTTCCTCGGCCATCGGCAGTGCCGAACGAAGGAATTCCTCGACATCGGATTCTTTGCCGGACTGTGCTTGGAGTCGAACGAGGAGGGCGACGTTTGCGTCGGTCATACTCAGTTCGTAGGTGTGTGCCCAACACACATAACTATTTATGCTAGATTCTCATCCCGATACATCGCAACACAGCACTTTCTCGAACCAGTCGTCCAGTGAGTTGAGTTTCAGTCCGAGGAATCCGATGTATTTCTGGAGGTGATGCTTCGAGACGCCCTTGAACTTCGCCAGCACTGACGAAGGAAGCTATGGCGGTTCTCTAATCATTCGAGACACGGGCTTCGATCCGGACCAGCGGGAAATAGCTGCGTTGTACTCTACCCCTTCCTATTTCCGTAACTATCGAGTCAGTCTACGTCTATGGCCGAAACAACAGCCGTCGTGCTGGGCGTGCTCATTTGCTTTGGCATCGCGATCGCCGTCCGACTAGTGATGAACCGTATAACGCTACCGTACACTGTCGTACTTGTCGCCATTGGCTTCCTCTTCACCCTCGCCGATCCGCAGACGTACGTCGGCCTCGACTTCACTCTTGATCCACTGTCGCTAGTTGTCCACTCTATCGGTCACGGTACGAGCAGATACGTTGAAAGAGACCAGACGTGAGGCGGGATCAGAG
>NZ_JAQJDA010000046.1:0-6074 GCF_028617175.1 Halococcus sp. PRR34
ACAAAGACTCCTCTTCCGCTTCATCTCAATCGTTCTAACGACTCACCCCGACGCCGTCGGCGGATTCAATAGAGCTGATCGAGACGGAAAAGGAGCCGATCGACGTAGGGCGTCCACGGCTGCGATTGCTGCTCGGCGACGAGCGGCTGCGTGAAGCGAATGCCGAAGAATTGGCGAGTGTGGCTGGGAGCCTGCTCTCGACGACTGGAGCGTAGTTCATCTGTTTCGGTCCGAGACCATGCTGAAGGCTCGCCTCTGACTGAGGGCATCAGCCCAGGGGGTTGCTTGCTATGCCCCAATCTCCACACCGTTCTCATTAGCAACAAGACGCGCTGAAATGGACGATTTCCACTTTCGACGTGCTTCGACAGGCTATAAGTAGCGACCAGCAGGAGATATGGCATGGCGAATACCATCGTCAAAGCGGCCGTGAAGGAGCATCTCGCAGACCAGAACGTCTCGTCGGATTTCTACGACGCCCTCGACGAGGAGGTGTCGGACCTGCTCGAAGACGCCGCCCAGCGTGCCGAGGACAACGACCGCAAGACCGTCCAGGCCCGCGACCTCTGATGCGGGCACTCCCCTAGCGTGACCGTGTTCGCCGGGGAACGGAGTAATCCACAGATGCGGGTCGAGTTCGACGGAGGCACACTCCTGCTTCGAGAGGCTAGCGAAGACGTTCCATATGTGGAGTGGGACGACCGAGTTGAGGAATACCGTGCGCCTGCGTATCGGTACCGCCCCCTGCTCGAATGGGCCGACGCGTGGAAGGACGAGGACTCCCCCTCCGCTGGACAAGAATCAGCCCACCAAGAGACCATCCAGTCGGCCACTGTTGCGGTCGAGGACACGGCTCGGGCATATCCCGCCCTCACGCTCGATCCGGCGCTCCAGATCGAGCCGCGCGAGTATCAGCAGGCAGCGCTCGATGCGTGGCGGACTCATGACCGTCGCGGTAGCGTCGTCCTTCCAACTGGAAGCGGGAAGACGTTTCTCGGCATTCAGGCGATCGCCGACGCTGGTGTCGCCACGCTAGTGGTCGCACCGACGATTGATCTGATGAACCAGTGGCACGCCACCCTCACCAACGCCTTCGGCGATCAACTTCCCCATCAGAGCCGGGACGGGACCAGCCAGACGGTCGGCGTGCTCGGTGGCGGTACCCACGAGATCAGACCCGTCACCGTCACGACCTACGACAGCGCGTATCGCTACATCGACGAGTACGGCGATCAGTTCGGTCTCCTGATCGCGGACGAAATTCACCACCTGCCAGCTCCGACCTATAGGCAAATCCCCGAGATGACCATCGCGCCGTATCGTCTGGGGTTGACAGCCACCTACGAACGGGCCGACGATGCTCACGAACTCCTCGAAGACACGGGTCTCATCGGCCCGGTCGTCTACGAAGAGGAGGTCGACGAACTCGCCGGGGAGTACCTCAGCGAGTACGAAACCATCCACATGCAGGTCGAGCTGAACGACGACGAGCGCTCTCAGTACGACGAGGAGTACGGCCTTTACCGCGAGTACGTCGATACGCACGAGTTCGACCTCTGGAAAGCCGAGGGCTATCAGGAGTTCCTCGCGCACACCTCATACGATTCTGATGGCCGTCGTGCACTGATCGCCAAGCAGCGCGCCGAGGAGCTCGCGCGCACGGCTACGAAGAAACTCGATACGCTGGATACGCTGCTCAAGCGCCATCACGACGACCGGACGATCATATTCACCGCGAACAACGACTTCGCCTACGAGATCTCCCAGGAGTTCATCGTCCCCTGCATCACCCATCAGACCAAGACCGACGAACGCACGGAGATCCTCGAACGATTTCGGAGTGGTGAGTACTCGATCTTGGCAACCTCGCAGGTGCTTGACGAGGGCATTGACGTGCCCGCCGCCAACGTCGGGATCATCCTTTCAGGGAGCGCGTCGAAACGCCAGTACGCCCAGCGCCTCGGCCGAATCCTTCGCCCGACCGACGACCGCCAGCCCGCGCGGCTCTACGAAATCATCGCCACGGATACGATGGAGAACTACGTCTCCCAGCGTCGCCGCGAAGGCATCGAGGCCGAAGCGTGACCGCGACCAGTAGAGTGAGGGAGAAGCCATGCTGACGGCTGATCTCGCGCGCTCACGAACATCCGACGGCGAGGTGACGCCACTGTCCATCGATCCCGACGATGTACGCTATCGGGAGACGGCGAGCGAGCTGATCGAGCTGTTCGAAACGCACGTGGGTGAGCCGAAAAGCGATCTCGATACGGCGATCGACCAGTTGACGGTAGCGGATACCGACTACAAGATCATCCAGGGGCTGGCGAAACTCCTGCGTGACGAGTGCGACTTCGAGACGGTAGCGGCAGCCGAGCCGCGTGAGATCCGCCAACGGCTGTTCGAGCGGGCGAATGACTCGTATCCAGTGGTCCGGCAGCCAACGCTCGATGCTGACACTCGTAAGCTCGACGTCTACACGGCGGTCGCCGACGAGCTCGGCATCTCACTCGCAGAGTGTCATCAGGGAATGTACGCGGATCTCGATGCGAATAACCGTCTCGTGCGCTTCGGCGATCAGGTCGCCGAGTCAGTCGAACTGGATGCCGATGGAACGACCAGCACGACCCAGCTGACTGGCCAGAGCGAGGAGGCGTACAAGGGTGAGGCACTCACCGTCGAGTGGCTGCTGCATCGGTACAACCTCGCGCTCGCGCAGGCAGTGCTCTACGACGCAACCGAGTTGCGCATTCGGGTATGGGACCACTTTTCGACGGTGTTCAGCTACGTGAAGCTGTTCGGGCTGATGCACCGAATCTATCCGCTCGACGAGCACGGCGAGCGCGTATCCAGCACGGATCTCGCGGAGGGGTACGAAGCGATCTTGGACGGTCCGGCCTCGCTGTTCCGGCAGTCGCGCAAGTACGGCATCCGGATGGCGAACTTCCTGCCTGCGTTGCCCCACTGCGAGCGGTGGGACCTCACGGCAGAGATTCTCACCGACGAGTCAGTCAACGAAACACGAGAATTGACGCTCGATCAGACGACGGGACTCCAGACACACTACAGCGGTGGCAGCCAGTTCGACAGCGATCTCGAACGCACGCTGGCGACCAAGTGGGAGCGGGCGAACACGGAGTGGGAACTGGTCCGCGAGGATGACGTGATCGATCTGGGAGCGGAGGTTCTGTTGCCGGACTTCGCGCTCGAACATCCCGACGGCCGCCGGGCAATCCTCGAGATAGTGGGCTTCTGGACGCCCGAATACCTCGAAGAGAAACTCGCCAAGATCCGCCAGGCCGATGTGGAGAATCTGGTGTTAGCGGTGTCCGAGGAACTGGACTGCACGAGCGAAGACATCGATCTCGAAGCCGACCGAGTGCTCTGGTTCAAGACCGGCATTCATGTCTACGATGTGGTCGACCTCGCTGAAGAGTATGCAATTCGGGCACCCTCTACTGGTTCCTGATACAGCCCTTCGTGATTTTCATCGGCAACTGCAGACAGAGCGTTCCAGATGTTTGGTTCACCGACCCTGAAGAACGGGAGTGCCTGACGGCCCTCGTGTTCGTTCGCGAGAGCACCGGGGGCGAGGACATCGCCGGACCCGACGACGATGGCGTCGGCGGGCGTCTGGAGGGCGGCCGCGAGCCTCGCAACACGCTCGGGGCGGTCAAAGGCGTTCTCGACATCGGAGTAGTGGAGGAGCGTTGGCACGCTATCACTTTGTCGTAACCGCGGGATATTGAACGTTCGAGTTCAGATGAGCACGAACCTCGGAATAGTTCGCCCGCTCGAGTTCGTCGCGCATTGCTTCACGAATCACGATTCGGAGTTCCTCTTTGGTTGTCTCTGTCGATGAGTAACGTACGGATAGAGACGTTGTGAGAGGAGGGGATCGACGGCCTCTATCGCTTCCCCTTCGAGCCAACCCTCAGATGGAGACAAGAGTTAATACGCTATACATGGAACATGTACTGTGATGGCAACATCGGATAACCAACCCGACGTCGCCCGAGCTGATCCGGAAGAGACGTTCAATGACTTCCTCACCTATGTTGAATTGTTGAACACGCCACAACTGGCCCGACTCTACACCTATATTCTGCGTGAAGGGCCCGTCGAGATTGAGACGCTCAAGACGGACCTCGATATGCCGCACTCAACCACCTACAAATACGTGGGACGCCTCGAAGAGATGGAATTGCTGACCCGGGATGAGGACGAGACGCCGACGAGGGTATCCGTCGAGCCGATTCAGTTGTTGCTGGATACCGAGCAGGGGGAAGTTGCCGCCTCGCCAACGCTTATCGACGCCATCGGCCGACAGCTCGACACGGAGGACATCGAACTGTTCGTCGACCGGCAGGGCATCGCCAAACTGGCTGCGGCGCTACACTACACGCTGCGCATCATGGATGGGGACTTCACCCAGCGGACGGCGGCGAACAAGCTTGACGTACATCCCGTCGAGGGGATGACGGTGTTCACTGCCCTCCAGGACGTGATCGAGGAGGCTGCCGCGTATGACCCGTATCTCAACCAGCCTGCGTGATGAGCCGAGAGCCAGAGATTCCGCCCAAGAGCACGGCCATCATCGACAGCAGCGTCCTGTTCGCGATGGGCGGTCCGGACAACGAGAAATATAGCGCCTTCGAGGAGTTCGTGACGGGCCGCGGTCTCACGGTCAAAGTGCCCGAGCAGGTTGCCGAAGAACTCGGTGAGGGGCCGGACGCGTATGTATATCAGCGTGAGCGGTTGCAGGCGGCACAGAATGCGGGCTGGCTGGAGTCCGGTCGGATCGACTTCTCGAAGCCGCGTGTTTCAGAGGTCGTAGACAAGACACGGGAGCGAATGGCGACGCTCTCTGCGGACGACGTCACCGAAGACGAGATCGAGCGGACGGATACCGTGCTTGCGGGGCTGGCATATCAGTACGCGACGGGGGGAGCGAGCAACGTTGCGATCTTCGTGAGTGATAGGATCGCTGAACAGGCGATCGGGGACGTACTGGCTGCGGTTGACGTCGGCGACACAACAGCAGTAATCGAAGGGCGCGCGTTCCTTGAGGAGTTGGTTGCTGATCAGTTCGGATGAGGGATGGAGTCGGTTCGTTATCCGTTTGACACTCCAGTCTGCGTGCTCTACGGGAGCGAGACAGAGATCGAAGCCGCCAGAGACATGGATTCCGATGAGGAGTGGCTCAGCGACCGAATTACCGAGTTCTCTCACGAGGGACAAGTTGTCGCCTTTCGGTTAGTGGAATTGCTCGAAGCCGCCGTGGACGTCCGAGAAGCGAATGAATTCCGCCTCTACAAGGAATTCAAACCGCAGAAGATTGAGCAGGCGCTGGAACACGTTTCCTGGGGGAGCCCACTCCCGGAGGTCGCAGGCGAGCTGATGTCGAACTTGATTCTCCGCCACTCCCTCCCGAACGCGAATCATCGAACGGGAATCGCCATGCTGCAGTTCTGTATCGAGAGCGTAGATCCAGACTTCGCGCATGCCGCGGACTCACCTTGACGACGAGACCCGGCAGGAGTGGGTCGACCCGTATATCGTCGACTTCAGGAGTCTCAGACAAGAAGTGAAAGTATGCTTATTGGAATCGCTGCTTTGTAGATTGGAACAAGATACATTAGTGTGGGGGTCATCCAACTTTGAGAATGAGTGCGGATCCGACATTCATATGCGGGCGATGTCAGCAGGAACTCCCAGCATGGAAAGAAGTCGAAAGCAGTGGACTATGTACAGCGTGTGCCGATAACGAAGAACAAGCGATCTGGTCGACGGATCAGGAAGATGGATCAGTCACGACGACGCTAGAGTCTCGTACTCCAGACAAGGTAGCCGAGATTGAGGGGAATGGGGCTACAGGCGATTCTACGAGCAGTTTGTCAGCAGAGGCAGAAGACAACCAAGTGTCGTCGACACCGGCCGATACTAAAGAATCTACCACCTCCTCTCAAACAGGACATAATGTTATCGATCCAAACTGGGATAGCCCGTTGCACGGTTTCGAAATCAGTTCGGAAATATCGTACAGCAGTCACTAATTACAGGAATAGTCACTTTCA
>NZ_JAQJDA010000047.1:0-5176 GCF_028617175.1 Halococcus sp. PRR34
TCGCAGATGGCCGCCGTGTTGAGGTCGCGGTCGGCTTCGCTGATGAGCACTTCGAGGATGCGGACCTTGGTTTCGTCCCCGAGGACATCCACGAACATGGTCCCGTCGGCGAACGCTTCGTCCGCCGTTTCGGTCTGGCTCATACATACATGTATCCGTTCTTCCAGCATAAGCCGTCCGCCTTTGTGTGCTTCACTGTCCAAATGATTGGAAACATATCGCAATCTGGTCTTCCTTATTGCTATAATGGGACAGCACAACACCTTTATTGATTGGGGTAGTAGGACAACTCAATCGGGACGAATGCCGAGAACGCCGCGCTTCCAAGACGACACCGAACTCAGCGATGGAAGCCGCTACGAGATGGTTGCGTGGGAGGTCCCGACAAGCACCGAGTACCCAGAAGGGATCAAATATGGCTTCCAGTACATGACCGCCGATGGCACGACGTTACTCCGGTACGACAACTACACTGACGCTGAAACACCCGGAAAGAGTCGCCATCACCGCCATCACTACCGCGAGGGCGTCAAAGACATCGAATTCACTGGATTGCGCGACCATATTCGCCGCTTCAAACAGGAAGTAGATCAGATCCATGACGAACGAATCTAACCACGACGGCGACCACGAGATCGAGTCGCTGGAATTCCCCGGTCCAGAGGAAGTCCCATATCCGCCGGTGCTCCGGCTCACCTCCATCCCGCACGACGAGCATCACGAGGGCACACTTGACCGCGCCGAGCGGTGGGAAGCAGGCGAGACCGTCCCACACGTGAAAAACTTCAGCGACCCCACTCGGCTGCGGAAGTTGCTCACTACTCGCCGAGTCGAGCTCATCCGCAGCATCATGGACAGCCAACCCGAGAGCATCAAGCAGCTCGCCGAGCGCCTCGACCGTGGGACGAGACAGGTCCATGACGATGTGCATCTCCTCGAAGAGTTCGACATCGTCCACCTCGAAGACGGCGAGGGTCGGGCACGCAAGCCCACCATCCCCTACGAACGTATCGAAATCGACGTTGGTATCGAGGCTCCCGTCGCTGACGACTCCGACCGCGCGCTTGCATCAGGGTGAAGCGCATGACAAATGATTTCGCGCCTGTGTGGAGATCGCCCCGCATCGTCCGATCATGGAAATCGGATTAGTGAGTTGTTCTGCCTCCAAGCGGGAGGTCCCAAGCCGGCCGAAGGACCTCTACATGGAATCAGCTCTGTTCAGAAAATCACGGCGACACTGCGAACGAAACCACGACGAGTGGTACATTCTCTCAGCAAAACATGGGTTGTTGGACCCCAACGGCCCCCGGATCAATCCATACGACGAGACACTCACGAACGCTGGTGTCGAAGCGAAGCGTGAATGGGGTAGAGATGTAGCGGATCAGCTTCGTGGACGTGAGTTGCACACCCAAATCCTCGTCTTTCACGCCGGGAAGAATTACTACGAGCCAGTTCTCGAAGCACTCGAAGAGTTGGAATATGAGATCCCGACAGAGGGGTTAGGGCTGGGCGAAAGCCTTCGCTGGTACAACCAACGCCAGAGAGAGGAGAGCAACGCATGACAAGGAAGGCGGATCTGGATGAACTGTACCAGCTCCTGGCTGACCTTCGCAAGCAAGTCGGCGGATACCGAACCCTCGGCGAGTCCACGGGACGAATGGAGTGGCCTCAACGAGGCGTGTATTTCTTTTTCGCCCCCGACGAGACGAGGGAAGCGAGCAACCAACTCCAAGTGAGTCGTGTCGGAACACACGCTGTCTCGGCAGGCTCAGGAACGTCACTCTGGGATCGCCTCCGTACTCATCGCGGAACGCTCAGTGGCACTCGTCCAGACGGTGGGAATCATCGCGGCTCTGTTTTCCGGCTCCGGGTTGGCGAAGCGATCATCAACCGAGATGGGATCGCTGACGAGTACCCCGATTAGGGAGAAGGCAGTAGTGCCTCGGCGGATATCCGGGACGCTGAATATGCATTGGAGAAACGAGTCAGCGAGTACATCCGCGAGTTACCGCTACTATGGGTAGATGTCGACGACGAACCCGGGCCAGAAAGTCAACGAGCAGCTATCGAGCGAAACACGATTGCACTCTTGAGCAATTATCGCGGTGATTCACTTGATTCGCGCGAGTCGACATGGCTTGGGACCAACAGCCCCAACCCCGAAATACGTGAGTCGGGATTATGGAACGTTGATCATACCAAGGAGCCATACTCGTCCGCGGTTTTAGAGACTCTCCGTGACTCTATTGACGAGATGTGAGCGAGAGCAGGCATCCAGAACGTGACCTCCTGTCAGTCCCAGTCAGTCCGTTCGATCGAATACCCACCGCACTCGGAACAGACCTGCCGTTGGACCCTGAAACAGGCTCCACACGACAGACACTCGTACGCGGGCGGCTCTTCCTCGTCACCCCGTGTGAACACTGCTCGCAGCTGTGTGAATGACATCAGCGAATACCCTCCGAAAAGCTACGGTTGGTCCGCTTCGGTCCCGAGTGACGCTTCACTCTCACCCGTGTCTTCGTCGGCAGGTTCGTCCGCAGTGTCGAGACTTTCCAGCGCCGCAATCGCTCCCTCCCGATACGCGCTGATCGACCCACCATACTCCTCGCGCGCCATCTGGGCGTAGTCGTTGGTTTCCGCATCGAAGCCCTGGAGCCGCTCGATCGTCTTCTCAGCAGCGTCGACCACCCAGCGGTCCCGGATCGTCTCTTCGACCCGATTGATCGATTCCGGGCGAACCGCGACATTGGTATCGCCCTCGTCGGTCTCGTAGCTCCGGGGTTTGCCCACGACTGCGACGTACGCCGGCGTCTCGATCTTCCGGAGTGTGTTCGCAGCCTCGGGCTGGTACTGGCCCGCGTAGACGTAGAACGTACCCGTAGGATCGACCACGCGACCCTGCCAGTATTCCGAGTCCGACCCGACGTCTTCGGTTTCGGTGAGCGTCCCCACGAAAAACAGCCGATTCGCCCGCTCGCCCGTCGGTAACAACGTATAGTTCGGCGCGAGTTCGTCATCGGACTCTTTGAACAGGTACGTCGCATCGTTGAACTCCTGTGCGAACACCCGCCGGGCGACCTCCCGTCCTGTCTGCGCTGTTGAACTGCCGAACGAACTCCCATCCCTATCTCCATCGTCATCGCCAGCGCCGTTCCCATTTGCACTCATTATAGTGACCTCGCTGTGATCAGGACGTTCTCAGCATCCGAGCGCGCACCCAGTTGCTCGAACTCGTTGGCGAGAACGTACCGGCCAAGCGTCGGGCCTTCGATCCGATAGTATTTCCCGAGGATCGTCTCGCTGATGTCGTCGGCGACCACTGAGGTATCCAGCGCGTCCATCGCGCGTTCTTTCGCTTCATCGAGTGAGATCCCGGCAAGCTCTTCGGTCATCTCCTGGTTGAAGATCGTTTCGTGAACTTCACGGCCGTCGTCAATCACGCCCTTCACCCGCAGGTCGAACTCGCCTTCGACCTCGCCGTGTTCCGAGCACCGGCCGTTCTGGAGCACCCGCGTACAGTCGTCGTCGGGACACCGCTTGATCAGCCCACTCCCGCTTTGCATGTCGACCAGCGCCCCCTCGATCTCGGTAGTGTTGTCGCCCACCTCGATCTCTTCGTCGGCCTGCTCGATCGTCGTCGTGCGATTGAGTTTGACCGAGAACTGGCCTTCGTATTCGTCAGTGACGACGTTCCCGAGGTGGTAGACCTCACCTTCTTCGAGCGTGTCGAGATCGGATTTCGCCCACGCGGTGAACTTGATCCGTCCACTGGCATCGCCCAGCAGGCCGACCTGGCCGATCGCATCGCTGCGTGGCTCCCACAGCTCGACCACCTTCGCGGTGATGTCGATCCACTCTTCGGCCGTCTGGATCGAGTCGAGTTCTCGGTGTTCGTTGGCGTCGTCGAGCGAGTCCTGATCGACCTCTACCTCATCGTAGTAGGTGCTGGTGACGCTCCGGCGAGCCTCGTCGATGGGGACCTGATAGTCGTTGACGAGCGTATCGAGGCGATCCTCGACTTCGTCGACGGTGAGATCGGTCTGATCGGCGAACTGGTCGTGGATGTCTTCGGCGTGCGAACGCAGATCGGGCATGAGTTGGCGTCGTCCTGCCTCCACGTGTGTTCGATGGGAGACGCCTGCGGTTGGCGACTAGCACCCAAAAACACCCGGATAGAGGAGTGAAAGTGAATCTGCTGGCACTCCACCGGCCACGTATCGTCGTCTGAGACGACATCCAGTCCGCAGAAACGGGATCGAGAACAGGATCAGGGGTGGGAATCGGCATTCAATCTGCTACGAGGATTGAGATGGTGGCTGATGCTGACGGGACGAGAACGAGCAAGCTACACCAACGCTGACAAAGCGGCTGCGGCCTTCACCGACGACGCTATCGCTTACTCCCGGTTCATCACGTTCGTGCTTCCGCATTCGGGACACTGCGTCATCGTTCCCAGTGGTGGCGAGTCAACTGAGTTCCACTCATCACTGCCGGCAGCAGCTTCGAACCCACAATTCAGGCAGCGTGATGGCACCGCTGTCGAACTACTCCGTGCCACAGTAGACCCCCGGTTTCGGCAGTGTCCCCATTGCCTCCGTCTCCGATTCCGGATCATCATCGATCTGGCCAGTATCATGTTCCATAGTAGCATGCATCACTCCCGGCTTCGTAAAGATTCCCCCGACAGGCCATCTCAGATAGTTGGCCATCAGTGACCCTCGTAGCACCCTATCTCTCGCTTCGCCACGAGCGATGAAGGAGAGGCCCGATCAGTAGGCGGTAGCTACAGGATGACTACCTGACGTACTTCACGCTCCAGTGACTTCAGCGAGATTCTCATGGAGTCACCCTCCAACAGGCGCGAGAGCGTTCAGGCGAGGACGGGTCGGTTGTCCTCGTCGAGTTCGCCGGCTTCCTCTTTGTCGGCGATGAACTCGACGAGTGCCCAGTCGAACTCCGCGAGCTTCTGGGCGGCCTTGTTCTCGCGGTTGATTTCGTACATCGGACTGTTCCCGACCGTCCGGGTTTTCGTGACGAGTTCCCACCGCCGCAGGTCCTCAATGTGGTTGTAGAAGCTACTCGTCCCAATCCCGGCCTGCTCGCAGATGGCCGCCGTGTTGAGGTCGCGGTCGGCTTCGCTGATGAGCACTTCGAGGATGCGGACCTTGGT
>NZ_JAQJDA010000048.1:0-5160 GCF_028617175.1 Halococcus sp. PRR34
GATATCGACTCCGAGGATATCTGGGACGTCCTCGTCGGCGCAACAGCCGACGAGGACTCGGTCAGTCACCTCTGCGAAATCTCAGAGGAATCACCCCACGGCAACACGATCCTCCACCACCTCCGGACGAAGTTCGAGCTCGCAGAGCTCGAACGAGTCGGCAAGACACTCATCCAACGGGATATCCTCGAACTGCTGCCGGATCGGCCGGTGGAGGTCGTCGCCGACCTCCACCTCCGTCCGTACTACGGCGAGGAGTACGACTCCAAGGAAGAACTCTACGAGTCACTCGCCAAAGCCGGAACGACTGCTCTATTGAAAATGGACGATGGCGTAGGGATTTGATGGTTTAGGCGATCACTCTCTGATACAATCCATGCCTTCGTTGACTGGAATATATACGATCGAATTGGATCGGGTCGATAACTGCCAAACCAGACGGGATACTCACGATTCTTCCTGGCTCAAATGCGTGACGTTTCAGTTCAAAATCAGTGGATCCTGCCGCCGTACCGCATTTTCAATAGAGCAGGAACGACGACGTTCCACGGTTATGCCACACTCTACGCGCGGGTGCGCAACAAACGCTACACGCTGGCGGTGCGCCGTCTGACCGACGGCGACACCGCCAGCTCGATCCTCGCGGAACTGCTCGGCGTGCTCGAAGGCCTTGACCTCACAGTCAAGGCCGTCTACCTCGATCGGGAATTCTACGATACGTACTGTTTGAGGCTGCTCGCCGCCCACAACTACGCGTACGTCATGCCGATCGTGAAGTGGGGCGAGAAGATCCAAACCGAACTGAGCCAGGGCTGGAGTCGTGTTATCGATCACGACCTCCAGGGCGAAATCGACGGTCACACGTGGACCGTCGATTTCCCGGTCTACATCGACTGTACGTACCAGCAAGGAAAGTACGACGAAGAAGGTGTGGCGCGTCACGGCTACGCCGTCGACGCGCCGTTCATCGACACACCTCGCCAGGCTCGGAAGTACTACAGCCGACGCTTCGGGATTGAATCGACCTACCGTTTGTCCGAACGAAGTATTGCGATGACGACGACACAGAATCCGGCGGTGCGGTTTCTGTACGTGCTGATCAGCTTCCTTCTCCAGAATGCGTGGCGGTACCTCCACTGGGAGTACGTGGCGTCGCCGCGCCGAGGCGCGCGACGCCTGTGGCCGTGGCGATTCGATGAGTTCCTCGGGATGGTACGGAGAGCAGCGGAGACGGCGCTCGCGGTGCGTCGCGCCGTCCCCGCAAACAAGCCTCCGGACGACCGCTTCGAGCGCTGACCCACCGACCGGGACCGCCCGCTCGGCGAGTGACAACACCGTCGCGTCGGCGGCGTTCCGCCGCCGACTGCGACAAGTTTGGTACTCTCGGTGTCGAACCGTCCTTCTCAGCAGTTGCTCGGCACCGATTTTTCTACCGAACTCACATCTTAAAAGCAGTCAGCCGACGAGCTTTGTGAGGTACTGAGACTTGAGCTTGCGAAACGAGTATCCATCCCGTTTGCGGTAGTGGTAGCTTGACTGATCGCGCTGGAAGCCGCTCGCATCGATCGCTCCAGTCCCAGAAATGCCCGCCTGCTCCGCGGAACGGCGGAGCAGGCTCCGCAACTCCCGCGCCGAGAACTCTTTGTCCCAGTTGTGGAAGGTGGTGTGGTCCGGCGATTTCTCTAATCCGAACACACCGAGAATACCGGGCATCTCGTTGAGGTAGTCTTCACAGTGCCGGAGCGGCTTGCCGACCTCTTCGCGAAGCAGCAACAACCCGATTTTGACCCATTCAGCGTGCTCGCCGTCGCCGTCTTCGTCGGCGACGGCAGGCGCGTCTGGATTATCCACGTGCTCTTTCCCAATCTCTCGATACTTCTTCGCCTGTTCTCGGAGACGTCCCATATCGCAAGAGGGCGTCCAATTCCCCTGAACTCAGTGATGTAACCCGCAGAAGGAAGCGGTGATCAACGGAGCAACACAAATCCCCCACTCGTCGGTCGGCTCGTCGAGTTCTTTCCGGATGCGTTCGTTTATCTCCGAGCGTTTGCTCAGCGTGTCGTCGAGATCCATGTCACCGAGCACTGCTCTGAGGGTGGTTTGAGCGAAATTTGAGGTCGCGTGCTTGTAGTCATCGACTTCGAGGAACGCCTTCTTCGCATCCATGACCTTGATGTAGATGACAGCGTCGGCGGTCACTGGCGAGTTGTCCCGCGTGATCGCCTCCTGACGCAGCACCAAGAATCGAGACCGATGGCTGTTGCGAATAACGCACTCATTCGAACGAAAGGCTACACCCAGCGATGGATGTCCGAGACGTCCTACTCGACGGTCAAGCGAACGCAGGACTCCGCCCTGCGTTCGCGGTTCTGGTACCGCCAATTCCGTGAAATCGTTCTCCTATTCGGACTCAGCAACATCAAGAAACTCGTTGAGTCACTATGATCGTACTCCTGTACCGCATTTTCAATAGAGCAACGAGTCGTACGATCAGAACTACCGGCACCGGCATCGATCGGTCATGGGCGTATAGACGTTCAGACGCCCGATTGCCAGTGAGACAAAGGCCGTCCGAGCACCGTTGCTCCGAAAACGCTGAAACTGCCCATTCTCTACAGCTGTGGCGATTTCCGCAGAGGGTGTGAACCGTTCCGAAACGCCAGCTACGCTCAACCGCAGAAGAACAGGTAAGAGCGAGTACCCGAGTCGAGGTCAACAAGCTTAACGCAGATACGGCCCTTCGGTTAGATATGACATGGTCCAACCAAGAGTGGTGGCCAGATCGACTACGATTGGATATTCTCGACGATAGCACTGCGGATACTAATCCGTACGGTGAGGACTTCGACTACGCCGAGGAATTCGAGAAACTCGACCTCGAGGAAGTGAAGTCAGACATAGAGGACGTGATGACGGACTCACAGGATTGGTGGCCAGCCGACTACGGTCACTACGGGCCGTTTTTCATCCGGATGGCGTGGCACAGCGCTGGGACGTACCGAACTGCTGACGGTCGTGCCGGTGCGGCCGGTGGTCTCCAGCGCCTTCCGCCGGAGAGCAGTTGGCCGGACAACGTGAGCCTCGACAAGGCCCGCCGCCTGCTCCAGCCGGTCAAAAAGAAACACGGCAAGAAGCTCTCGTGGGGAGATCTCATCGTGCTCGCGGGGAACGTCGCCCTCGAATCGATGGGCTTCGAGACGTACGGCTTCGCCGGTGGCCGCGAGGACGCATTCAACTCCAACGAGGCCGCCGAATGGGGTCCCGAAACAGAGTGGGAGACCACCTCGCCTGAGCGCTTCGAGGACGGTGAGGTCGGCAATCTCAAAGACCCGCTCGGGAACACCGTGATGGGCCTTATCTACGTAGATCCCGAGGGACCGTACGGCGAACCGGATGTCGAAGGATCTGCGAAGAACATTCGCGAGGAGTTCAGCCGGATGGCGATGGACGACGAGGAAACCGTCGCGCTCATCGCCGGCGGCCACACCTTCGGGAAGGTCCACGGCGCGGACGATCCCGACGAGCACCAGGGGCCCGAACCCGAGGCAGCGCCAATCGAGGAGCAGGGCCTCGGCTGGGACCACGACTTCGACGAAACCGGGATAATCAGCAGTGGCATCGAAGGTCCCTGGAACGCGACGCCGACCATGTGGGATACGAGGTACCTCGACAACTTGTTAGACTACGATTGGACCTCTGTCAAGGGACCCGGTGGTGCCTGGCAGTGGCGGCCAGTCGGCGACGACATCGCCGACGCACCTGGCGCGCAGAACTCATCGGAGACGGAACAGCCGATGATGCTGACGACGGACGTCGCTCTGAAATACGACGACGACTACCGGGAGATCCTCGAGCGCTTCCAGGAGAATCCCGAGGAGTTCCAGGAAGCGTTCTCGCGGGCGTGGTACAAGCTTATCCACCGCGACATGGGCCCGCCCGAGCGGTTCCTCGGCCCGGAGGTCCCCGACGAAACGTTCGTCTGGCAGGACCCCGTCCCGGACGCCGACTACGAACTCGTCGGCAACGAAGAGATCGCCGAACTCAAAGAGACACTTCTCGCTTCAGATGTCTCACGTTCCCAGTTGGTCAAGACCGCGTGGGCGTCGGCGTCGACGTACCGCGACAGCGACAAGCGTGGCGGTGCGAACGGTGCGCACATTCGTCTCGAACCCCAGCGGAGCTGGGAGGTCAACGAGCCCGAGGAGCTGGAGACGGTCCTCGAGACCTACGAGGAGATTCAAGAGGGGTTCAACGGCTCCCGTTCTGACGATGTGCGCGTCTCGCTCGCCGATCTCATCGTGCTCGGCGGGAACGTGGCTATCGAGGAGGCCGCGGTGGACGCCGGCTACGACGTCGAGGTGACGTTCGAACCTGGTCGCACAGACGCGACCCAGGAGCAGACCGACGTCGATTCCTTCAAAGTGCTCGAACCGAAGGCCGACGCGTTCCGGAACTACCTCGGCGGTGAGTACGACGACCTCTACGACTCCCCGGAGGAGCGGATGGTCGACAAGGCAGAACTACTGAACCTGTCTGTTCCAGAAATGACGGTGCTCGTTGGCGGGATGCGTGCGCTCGGCGCGACCTACCAGGACACCAGCCGTGGCGTCTTCACAGACCAGCCGGGCACGCTCAGTAACGACTTCTTCGTGAATCTGCTCGATATGGACTACGAGTGGGAGCCAGTCGATGAAGACAATGAGATCTTCGAGGTCCGCGACCGCGACACCGGCGAGGTCGAGTGGGAAGCCACTCGTCTCGACTTGATCTTCGGCTCGAACGCTCGCCTCCGCGCCACCGCAGACGCCTACTTCGCTGACGATGCCGAGGAGCAGTTCGTTGCGGACTTCGTAGACGTCTGGAGCAAAGTGATGCAGCTCGACCGCTTCGACCTCGAGTAGCAATCCGGCGTCCGAAATCGCTTAGCCCGTTGCACGGTTGCAAGATCAGCTCCGATCTATCGAACATCACTCACGAACGGGAGGTATAGTCAATATAACTAGGTGAAAAGATCGAATCAACGGAATAACCACTACTAGATCCGACACCAGCGAGAACACAAGTCATTCTCATAACAGCCTATAGTCGCTAGTTGTCCACTTTGGCTCAACAGCCCAATAGCTGATACGTTGTAGGAATGAAGCGGATGAATCAGTGACC
>NZ_JAQJDA010000049.1:0-4396 GCF_028617175.1 Halococcus sp. PRR34
AGTTCATTGGCTGCTTGGTTTGGCTGCATCAACCGACCGAGCAGCCCACTCACCTAACCCGCTTTGTGAACTACTGAGACTCGAACCGCCCAACGAGACCTCCACGGCCAGCACTTCCAGGGTCTCGCAGTCGACTGTCGCTCAGACGCACACCTCCTCGCCGTCAATTTCGATCTTCGTCTCGTCGACTGCCATTTCATCCCGCTCCCGGCAATCGGGCTCGAAGGTGCTTGAGTCGGTGAAACCACTCACAGATCGCCTCGTGAGATCGCTCGACGAACGGTTCGATCTTTCGGTAGGAAAGTCCGGCGTGGTACCGGAACGCTGCGAGGACACGCCGCTCCGTCGGCGTGTCCTCACGCGAAAACACTTCCTGCTGTCGTGCCTTCTCAACTATGCGGTCCAGCATTGTGGAATCACCCAACTCACTCTTGCTCGACCGCTTCCTTCACGCTAAGGTTGACACCCCCCTCTCCACCCCAGGGTAAAACTTAAGTCACTGGCATTACGCACTTGCGATAGGGTAGCACCCGTAACCATGAACGACAGACGGAAGTTCCTAAAAGCGGTCGGTGTAGCTGGCAGTATCGGGATAGCTGGATGCCTTGGTGGCGGCGGTGAAGGCAGCCAAAACAGCAGTGGTGGTGACAGTCAAGGAAATACTGGGACGAGTGGCGGCACAGAACAGGAAACCTCTGGTGAAAGTACCACGGTTAGTAACGGATCCGGGGCGAGTAGTCCAACTCAGGGTAACGCCACAGGAAATAGTACGAACAACGCTGGCAAAAGCAACGCTGTGAGCGGCCACTATGGCGTTTCGATGAAAGGCATGGGGCAGGCCGGCCTGTTCGTTCAGGGTCAGGCAGCCAAATGGTACACTCAAGACCTTCCTGACGTCGAGATCACGATCCTGGATGCCGGATTCGACGGTACAAAACAGACGCAGGATGCGATCAATCTCATAAACCAGGGTATAGATGGACTCCTGCTAAATCCATGGGATGCCCAAGCCTCGAAGCAAATTGTGGATGCAGCCACGGAGGCAGACACTCCTGTGATGAACTTCGACACTGCGACGTTGTCGAAAGATGTTCTCCTTGGAGCCTTATTTGGCCAATACCGCGGTGGGAAGGCAGTGGCCGAAAAATTCAAGCAAATGATGGAAAGCAAGGGGATGGACAGCGCTAAGGTCATCACTAGTGTTTTCAATTTCGAATCTACCACGAGTCAACAGCGCTTGTATGGCTTTACCGAGAACATTCCAGATAGCGTTGAAATTGTCAACCGTATTGAAACGGATGGTACGGCTGACGCAGCAGCACCAAAGACTCAGAGCGCACTCCAAGCCAATCCAGATGTCGATGCTATCTATTCGAATAACGTTGGAAGTGGTATGGGCGCTCTGATCGCATTGGAGCAATTCGGAGCGTACCACAAAAAGGGCAACGAGGATCACGTTATGGCATTCGGTATCGATGGTGGACCAGAACTCAACCAGCGTATCCTTCAGGGCTACTATGACTTCGCAGTTGACCAGCCGCTTCACTACTATGCGCCAATTACGCTTGAGTTGATGTGGGACTATCTCGGAAATGGGGAAAGCGCGCTCCCACAGGTCGGCAACACGGTTACACCTGGGGAGAATCTCACGATCCAGAACAAGGAAGTCTTCGGGATCAACCCTTGGAGCGAACCGTTCTGGGGTCCAGCGGACGTCGTCAACTACGAAGCGAACGATCAACAGTGGTGGCCCTGGATGCAGTGCCAGCATGCGATGATCACGCAAGAGAATGCCGACGCTCCGTACCTCTACGGAAATGTCGCTGCTGAGTACGAAGAACAGAACTAATTTCAAGGAGAGAATGACAATATGAGCGTACTATCCGGTTCGTCATCGCCGATCGATAGTCTACGGGAAGCTAATCGTACGCAGATGATACTATTTGCTCTGGATAACCTCATCTGGCCTATCATGATTGTGGTGTTTGCGTTCTTTTCGCTCATGCTTCCGGAGATATTCACGGAGTATCAGAACATCCGATTTCTCCTCTACACAAGCGCCGGGTTGGGTGCGATCACTCTCGCAGAGGGAATCTGCTTGATCAGTGGTAACTTCGACCTTTCTGTGGGTTCCATCGCTGGATTTTCGGCAATGGCTGGAGCGCTGTTCCTCACAGAATGGGTTCCGGGCGCGCCCGGTATTACTGGTATCCTCTTCCTCTTAGCGGTAGGTGGGACAATCGGATTCCTGAATGGCTTGTCTATCGCCAAATTCGGAGTTAATCCCTTCTTGCAGACGCTCGCTTTCCTCATTATCTTCGAAGGAGGGATCTTGGTGCTCTCTACTCAGTCCGTCTACGGTCTTCCGGAAAGTTATCTCTGGCTCGGAGGCGAGGCCCTTCCCGTCCCGGGACTCCGGGAGGTTCCGATCGCGATTTTCGTCATGGTCGGACTCTTCGTGGGCATGTGGTTTTTCCTATCGAAAATGCGCTTTGGACGTGCGATCTATGCTGTCGGTGGTGACGAGGACTCGGCGGCTGAAGCAGGGATTGATCGAGACCGAGTAATCATTGCCGTGTACGTCCTCTCTGGAATACTGGCTGCCACAGGAGGACTACTCCTGACGGGATTCAATGGCGGTGCAACACCCACTATCGGGACCACTCAATTGTTCCCTGCCTTCACCGCCGCAGTGATCGGTGGTATCAGCCTGTTTGGAGGTCGTGGAAACATCCTCAACGCTCTCGGTGGTGTCCTGTTACTCGGTACTATCTCTGCAGGACTTGTTATGTTGAGTATCAATCCACAGATTATCCAGACGATCAATGGAATCGTGCTACTCGTGGCAATCTTACTGTATACCTTCGTAGAGAGATACCGTGAACGACTTCTCTCTGATCTCTGATCATAGCGATTCCAACCACTTGCTTACTACTACTTCGGCAGTTGAAGCGGCACCGCTATCTTAGTCGGTGGCAGTTGAGAAGGCGTGGTTGGGCTCAAAATGTCGTACTCGGAACCCAGAACCGGCGATTCGGTGGTTTCTTGAGTTGGTGCGGCCGCGTTCGCGACGTGGTCCGGCGATAGTTGAACTGATGAACTAACTCAGCTTTGCACGTTGGAAATGTGACATATAAGTCATGAAAACGGACACGAGAAGTGATCTATTGATAATTTCTAGCAATTAGCCGGGCAGCAGATCGGCTGTCATTGAGTGGGTTCGCTGGCTTTCCCGTAGATCGTGACTCCATCTGAAAGGGGCGCAGTATACGATCGGTTCCTGAACGGCTGTTAGAACGCTTCTCCGGCCTTTTCGACAACATATATGTGAGACGGTCAACGTGCAAAGCTGAGAACCAAGCCAACACAGGCCAATCCATCGGTAGATATATACGTCTCTGCCTGATCTAATAGATGAAATCAAAGCTGATTCGGAGTCCCCCATGACCACTAGTGAATCCACCACGACACCCCGTATTGAAGTCGAGAACGTTCAGAAACGGTTTGGTACCGTTGAGGCGCTCTCGGACGTCACGATGGAACTCAAAGACAACGAGGTCCTCGGTCTCGTCGGGGACAATGGGGCGGGTAAATCGACGCTCATCAAAACACTCGTTGGGATACATCAACCTGATGCCGGTGAGATCCGTTTCAACGGAGAGCCAGTAACCATCGATGGTCCGAAAGACGCACGACGTCTCGGTATCGCAACAGTATATCAGGATCTCGCACTCGTTGACGAACTCTCTGTGGCCGAAAATATGTTTTTGGGGCGAGCTCCCGTTAAAAAGTTAGCTGGAATCGTACCTATGGTTGATCGTGAAACAATGAACGAAGAATCGGAGCGTATCCTTCGCGAACGACTCAACATAAACCTAAACCCAGATACTCCGACTGAGTATCTTTCGGGAGGAGAGCGACAGGCAGTTGCTATCGGTCGTGCACTTGTGACTGATCCGGATATAGTTCTTCTTGACGAACCAACCTCCGCACTGTCGAAGGCTGCCGTTGAGCACGTGGAGAATCTTGTAGAACAACTACAAGAAAATGGCCACACCGTCATCATTGTCGACCACAATCTTGAAGAAATAATTTCGATGACCGATCGCATCGCTGTGCTCTTTCAAGGACGTGTGGTTGATACTCTCGAAACAGACCGGGTTACCCGAGACGACATCGTCTCAATGATGGTCTCTGGACAATCTATCGATGCTCCCGATGACGTTGATGAGCAGCAAGTCAATCAAGAGTCTGTAACAGACTCAACCAACTCCTCAACTGCGTAAAGCCAGTAAAAATTCGACGCTCTTGGGTAGAGGATTGTTGGTCAGTTCTCAGCAGTAGCTGGGAGTCACAGCGGGCAAGGGTGAGGCGGCTGCGTCACCCGACGAACCAT